>NZ_JBIWGC010000011.1:0-223627 GCF_044763335.1 Streptomyces sp. NPDC096105 | reverse complement strand
GGGGCCAGGCGTACGCTGCCTGATGTGGGTCCCGCCGCTTTTTTTAATATCCTTCCTTAGTCACCCGGCCCCTTTCGCCCCGCTCCCTCGCCTGCGGCAGGCGGTCGGCCCGGTGGACCCGGGCGTGCACGGGCCCCGACGGCGTCGTACGGCCCTCGTCGCCGCCTAGCGGTCCTCGGGCAGCTCGGTCTCGTCCTCCACGACGTGCATGGCGGCCTCCTCCGCGCCCGCCGCGCCGCCGTCGATGCCGACGTCGTCGGCGACGGACTCCTTGGTGGTGTCGGGGTGCGCGCCCTCATCCGGCGCGACCAGGCGTCCCGCGCGCTCGGCGCCCGCCTCCGGGTCGACCGGTTCGCCCTCGCCGCCCGGCAGGTCGCCCACGCCGTCGCCGGCCGGCGCGGAGGCGTCCGGCACCTCCTGGGCCAGCCGTTGGTCCAGGCTCTCCCCGTCGTGCTGCTCGGCGGCCGTGATGCCGTGCTTGTTGACGCCCATCGCCTTCTCCGGCGGTGAGTAGCCCTCGTCGAGCATGTCGTCGTAGTCCCGCTCGTCGAGGGCGTCCTGCATGTCGAGCGGGGCGCCATCCTCCTGCTGCTCGTTGGTCCCGGTGGGCTGGTAGACGTCGTCCCCCATCGGTTCGGAGCCCATGGCGTCCTCCCTGTCGCGCTGCGTCGGCTCGTGCCGTCTCGGATGTCAGATCCGCGTTTCCCGTCAGCCGGTCTCTAACCCCGTGAGCCGCCCCACCTGCGGGAAACCGGTGAATCTCACTCCCGTGGCGCGTCCGGACCCGGCGCGACGCGGATGTCGTAGTCCTCGATCCGGTGGACGGGCCAGGTCCGCGCGTAGGCGTGGGGCCTGCTGCCGGCGCGGGTGATCTCGGCGACCGGGACGCGCCCGGCGGTGCGCCGGATGTCCGCGGCCGTCATGTTCTCGTTGTTCCCGGCCGTCGCGCCGGAGGAGCAGCCCGTGTAGTAGCCGATGGGGATGGACTCGTGGCCGGTGACCAGACAGGGCGGGCTGACGCCGAGCCGGTGCAGTCCCTCCGCGGTGCGGGCCCACTCCTCGCGGCCGGCGGCGGAGCGGTTCGCCGTGTGCACCAGCACGGTCAGCTGCACCACCAGGTGGCCCGCGAGGCCCAGCGCGACCACCGCCCGGACGGCCGGCCGCCAGCGCCCGCGCACCGCCGTGACCAGGTACCACAGGGCGTCGGCGACGGGGAGGGCGAGCAGCGCGTAGGCGGGCTGGAGGAAGCGCGGCGCCGCGTACTCGATGGTGAACAGGTACGGCAGCGCGGCGGTGGCGGCGCAGGCCAGCGGCACCACGGTGCGCAGGGCGCGGCGGGCGCGCACGGCGACGACGAGGCCGAGCACGGCGAGCAGCGGCAGCACGAACCACCACAGGGTGATCACCGGGTGGGGCATCGACCCGGTGCAGGGGCGGCACAGGGTGCGTCCGCCGAGGCTGCGGAGCTGGTCGTCGACGGCCATGTGCAGGCCGAGTCCGCCCTGGATGCGGGACGCCTCGGCCAGCCGTTCGCCGAGGCCGCCGAACGACGCGTACGCCTCGATCACCCACGGCACCCCGCCGGCCAGCAGACCGCCGACGAGCGCCGCCAGGAGGCGCGGGCTGCGGCCCGCCGCCGCGAGGACGAGCAGCGGGATCGAGACGTAGACGGCGTCGGTGGGCCGCATCCACGCCATCAGCGCGGCGCCCGCCACGACGGCCCACAGGGCGCCCCTGGCAGCGGGGTCCTGGCGGTGGCGCAGGAACGACCCGACGGCGACGAGCGCGCCGACGGCCACCCAGTAGTTGGGCATGGCCTGGGGGCCGTAGAAGAGGGTCACCCACAGGAAGGCGAAGAAGGCGCCGGCGGTGACCAGGACGCGGGTGGGGAACAGGCCGCGCCAGGCGCGCAGGGCGAGGTACAGCCCGAGTCCGGAGAGCAGCGCGAGGTAGATCCGCAGCAGCACGGTGGAGTCGGACCAGGACGCGACGGGCGCGACCAGCAGGGAGACGCCCCGGGAACGGGGGGCGCTGAAGAAGGCGGCCGGGTGGTGGGCGGTGACCTGGCTGGTGTAGACGATCTCGTCCCACCCGAGGCCCAGCGTCGGTCGCACGAGGACGAGTTGGGCCAGGGTGAAGACGGCGGCGAGCACCGCGAGCGGCCGTGCGTCGTGGACGGTCCACGGGCCGGCCGGCCGTGACCGCTTCTCGTTCCGCCGGGTCACGGTCGGCGGGGCTCCGGCGCCGTGGGTCATCGTCCGTCCTTCGCTGCCGCCGGTCCTGAGTGCCGTCTCCCTCGGGCCGCGGAGGCCCCTTGCCGTGAGGAACGTGAGGAGGACGGATGGAGGGGAATCACGGCCAAAGCTAACCCGGACCGGTCGGCGGCGCAGGCGGAGAACGGCCGAGGACCCCCTGAGCGCCCCGGTCACCGCGGACGGGGCCGGCGGTGCGCGGGCTGTTCGGGCGACCGCCGCGGGGCGGGCACCGGGACCGGGCCCTCGGCGGGGGCGTCCACGCCCACGGTCAGCCCCGTGCCGTGGTGACGGAGGGTCAGCGGGGGTCCGGAGCGCAGGCGGTACGTGGCGCGGTCGGCGGTGATCTCCACGCGCAGACACCGGTCGCGGTGGCCGAGGGTGAAGGCGAGCCGGCGCAGTCCGGGCGGCAGCCGGGGCGTGAAGCGGAGGCCGTCGTCGTCCCAGCGCATGCCGCCGAACCCGGCGACCAGCGCGGTCCACGCCCCGGCCATGGAAGCGATGTGGAGTCCGTCGCGCGTGTTGTGCTCCAGGTCCGCGAGGTCCATCAGCGCGGCCTCGGCGGTGTACTCGTACGCCAGGTCCAGGTGGCCGGTGCGGGCGGCCATCACGGCCTGGACGCAGGCGGACAGGGAGGAGTCGCGGACGGTCAGCGGCTCGTAGTAGGCGAAGTTGCGGGCGATCTGCTCCTCGTCGTGACGCTCCTCGAACCAGTCGGCGCGGGTGTGCATCGCGAGCACCAGGTCGGCCTGTTTGATCACCTGTTTGCGGTAGAGGTCGAAGTACGGAAAGTGCAGCATCAGCGGGTACTGGTCGGCGCGGGTGCCGGCGAAGTCCCACCGCTGGTGGCGGGTGAAGCCCGCGTGCTGCTCGTGCACGCCGAGTTCGTCGTTGTACGGCAGGTGGACCGCCTCGGCGGCGTCCCGCCAGCTCGCGCTCTCCTCCTCGTCGACGTCCAGCTCGGCCGCCCGGTCGGGGTGGCGTTTGCACACGTCGGCGGCGGCCAGCAGGTTCGCGCGGGCCATGAGGTTGGTGTACGTGTTGTCGTCGGCGACGGCGCTGTACTCGTCCGGTCCGGTGACCCCGTCGATGTGGAAGACGCCCCGGTCGTCGTGGTGGCCCAGGGAGCGCCACAGCCGGGCGGTCTCCACCAGCAGCTCCACGCCCGTGTCGCGTTCGAAGCGCTCGTCGCCGGTGGCCTGGACGTAGCGCACGACGGCGTCGGCGATGCCCGCGTTGACGTGGAAGGCGGCGGTGCCGGCCGGCCAGTACGCGGAGCCCTCCGGTCCCTCGATGGTGCGCCAGGGGAACGCGGCGCCGCGCAGGCCCAGCTGGGCGGCGCGCTCCCGGGCGACGGGCAGGGTGCTCTGCCGCCAGCGCAGCGCCTCGGCGGCGGCCTGCGGCACCGTGCAGATCAGCAGCGGCAGCACGAACACCTCGGTGTCCCAGAAGGCGTGCCCGTCGTAGCCGGAGCCGGTGAGTCCCTTGGCGGGTATCGCGCGCCGCTCGGCGCGGGCGCCCGCCTGCAGCACGTGGAACAGGGCGAAGCGCACGGCCTGTTGGATCTCCTCGTCGCCGTCGACCTCCACGTCGGCGCGGCTCCAGAACGCGTCGAGGTAGTCGCGCTGTTCGTCGAGGAGGCCCTGCCAGCCGCTGTGCGCGGCGGCCGCCAGCGCCGCCTCCACCTGGTCGCTCATCGCGGGCCGGGAGCGGACGCCGGACCAGCCGTGGGCGACGAACTTCTCCACCCGCAGCCGCTGTCCCGGCTCCAGGACGGAGGTGACCGTCAGCCGGGCCATGTCGATGTCGCTCTCGCAGTCGGTGGTGGTCCGTTCGGGACCGTCGACGACGTGGTCGGCGGCCACGGCGACCCGCAGACCGCTGCGCCGGGTGCGATGCACCAGCCGCAGCCGGCCGCCCTTGGCGAAGTCCTCCTCGTGCTCCAGCGGGGACCGCAGCGCGCGGGCGGCGCGCGGGTCGCCGTCCGGGCCGGGCAGGGACTCGTTGGCGACGAGCTCGGACTGCACCACCACCCGGGTGCGGCTGTCGACGGGTTCCACCTCGTAGGCGACGACGGCGACGGCCCGCTGGGTGAGGGACACCAGCCGGGTGGAGCGCACCCGGACGGTGGAACCGGCGGGCGAGGTCCACTCGCAGGCCCGGGTCAGGACGCCGCGGCGCAGGTCGAGGGTGCGTTCGTGGTGGACGAGCCGGCCGTAGCGCAGGTCGAACGGCTCGTCGTCGACGAGGAGCCGGAGCACCTTGCCGTTGGTGACGTCGATGACCGTCTGCCCGGACTCGGGATAGCCGTAGCCGGCCTCGGCGTAGGGCAGGGGGTGCAGTTCGTGGACGCCGTTGAGGTAGGAGCCGGGCATGCCGTGGGGTTCGCCCTCGTCGAGGTTGCCGCGCCAGCCGACGTGGCCGTTGGACAGCGCGAACACCGACTCGCTCTGCGGCAGCCGCTCCAGGTCCAGGCCGCGTTCCCGCACGGTCCAGGGGTCGATGTCGTACCAGCGGCGGGTGCGGGTCACGCGTCACCCCCGAGCTCGGACAGGTCGGTGACGACCCGGTCGGCGCCGTGCGCGTACAGGGCGGCGGCCTGTCCGACGCGGTCCACGCCGACGACGAGGCCGAACCGTCCGGCGCGTCCGGCGTCCATGCCGGCCAGCGCGTCCTCGAACACCGCGGCCCGCGCGGGCTCCACGCCCAGGTCGCGGGCGGCGGCGAGGAAGGTGTCGGGCGCCGGCTTCCCCGGCAGGCGCCGCTCGACGGCGACCACCCCGTCGATCCGCACGTCGAAGAGGTGCTCGGCGTGGACGGAGCGCAGCACGTCCAGGCAGTTGGCGCTGGACGAGACGACCGCGGTGCGCAGGCCCCGCGCGCGGACGGCGTGCAGATACGTCAGGGTGCTGTCGTAGGGCTCCACGCCGTCGGTGCGGATCTTCGCGAGCAGCAGCTCGTTCTTGCGGTTGCCCAGCCCGTGCACGGTGGCGGCGGCCGGCGGGTCGCCGGGGCCGCCCTCGGGCAGCCGGACGCCCCGGGAGGCGAGGAAGGTGCGCACGCCGTCGGCGCGCGGCCTGCCGTCCACGTAGGCGTCGTAGTCGGCGGCGGTGAAGGGGGCGAAGCCCTCGCCGTCCCGCTCGCGCAGGAAGGCGTCGAACATCTCCTTCCACGCGGCGGCGTGCACCACGGCCGTCCTGGTGACGACGCCGTCGAGGTCGAAGAGGCACGCCTCGATGTCTTCGGGCAGACCCAGATCCGTCATACCGTCACCGTTCCCCGGACGGCGCGGAACAGTGAGTGGCGCGGGCCACACGGGTGGCGGGGCCCGGCGTCCCGGGTGACACACTCTGCTGTGTGGCGCTGACCTTCGACGACCTCCTCCGCCGCGCCCGCGCCCTCCCCCGGGGCGGGCGGCGCGCGATCCTCGGCATCGCCGGCAGTCCCGGCGCGGGCAAGTCCACGCTCGCGCAGCGCCTGGTCGGCGAGTTGAACGGCTCCGGCGAGCCGTGGGTGGCGTACGTCCCCATGGACGGCTTCCACCTCGCCGACGCGGAGCTGGAGCGGCTGGGCCGCCGGGACCGCAAGGGCGCCCCCGACACCTTCGACGCGGCCGGGTACGCGGCCCTGTTGCGGCGGCTGCGCGAGGCCGACGAGAACGACGAGGCCGGCGAGGTGGTGTACGCCCCCTGCTTCGAACGGGAGCTGGAGCAGCCGCTGGCCGGGGCGGTCCCGGTGCCGCCGGCCGCGCGCCTGGTGGTCACGGAGGGCAACTACCTGCTGCTCGGCACCGGGGCGTGGGCGCGGGTGCGTCCGCTGCTGGACGAGGTGTGGTTCTGCGCGGCGGACGAGGAGCGGCGGGTGGGCCGGCTGATCGCCCGTCACGAGCGGTTCGGGAAGTCGCACGAGGAGGCGGTCGCCTGGGTGGAGCGCTCCGACGAGCGCAACGCGGAGCTGGTGGAGGCGACACGGGACCGGGCGGACGTGGTGGTGCCGGTGGAGGAACTGACGTGACGTCGGGCCGCGTCCGGCCGCCGGCCGTCCGGGCCGGCGGGCTCGCGTCCGTGACCGGAGAGGCCGGCACCGCTCCTGGCCCACGCGACGGGACCACGCCGGCCGGACATGCGCCGGTGTGGGAGCGGGGCGCATGAGGCGTCGCGCGGCGGTGTGGGGGCGGTGGCCGGTGCCCGTTCCGGTGGTGCTGTCGCCGGGGCGGGCGGCCGTGGCGAGGGCGGCGGCCGCCGGGCCGCGTCCGGAGCCGGGATTCGACGGTGGCCGGACCGCGTCGGGGCGGCGGCCGCGGTACGAGTCGGGCAACGGTCCCTGGCGGCCGGTGTTCCGGGCCCGCCTGCCGGTGATCGTGCCGACGCCGGAATGCGGGCCGGCGGTGTGCGCGTTCGCGTGCCCCCGGGTCCTCGGCGTCCTCAGCCCTCGCCCGGCTGGGCCGCCCGCTGGAAGCCGACCGCGCTCACGTGCTGCATGACCGTGCTCGCCACGCGGTAGCGGCCGTTGGGCACCTCGGCGGAACGGCGCACGTGCACGGTGAGCGGGCCCGCCCACTCGTAGCCGTTGCGGGCGGCATGCCGGGCCAGCCGGTCGGTGAGCACCTGGCCCACGCTGTCGCCGCGTCGGGACAGCCGCTCGTGCACCGGCTCGGCGAGCTCGACGTCGTAGGCGTTGGGGACCATCACCCGCCCCGCACGGCACACCACGGCGTTGCTGTCGCACTCGCGCCGCAGGGCGTCGACGAGTTCGAGCGGATCACGCCCGAACATCCGCGCCCACAGGGCCTCCCATCGGTTCTCCAGTGCCGTTTCCAGCGCGCTCAGGGCGCTCATACTGTCACCTGCCGAAACTCGGTCGCGTCGGGACGGGGGCGGGTGGAACGGCGGTCATGGCGTTCGGACCAGGCCGCAGGGCGGGGCCGGCCGGTCCCGGCGCCCGCGGCCTGATCCGAGCGGCATGCCCTACCGCTCCTCGTAGTCGTCGGGCCGGATCTCGGCCTCCTCCAGCGCCTCGCGCATGGTCCGGCCGGTGCCGCCCTGCGCCTGCGCGTCATCCTCGCGGTGCTGCTCGAGGACCTCGTCGGTGTCGTGCGTCTTCGGCCGGTTCTCCTCGGGGACGGTCATGTCCGCAGTGCTCCTCGTCTTGCAGGGGGTTGCGATGTCGCTGTGTCGCGGTGCCGCGGTGCCGCGGTGCAGCGCTGAGTCGGCGGGTTCCCTGAGCGGGCGGGGATATCCCCCGCGAAGCCGGAGCGGTCTCCCCCCGGACATGGCCGGCCCCGCGCCGTGGCCGGTCCCCGTCGGCGACGGCGCTGGTGGTGCGAGGGGGTGGGCTATGTTGAACCCTCGTGGGAGACAAGGGAGGCGTACCGGTGCCATCGCCGCAGCAGGCACGCGCACAGGCGTACGCGATCACCTCGGCCAAGGCGGGTCCGGAGACGGAGCCGTCCCCGACGGCCCAGCTCCGCGCCCTCTTCGACCGGCCCCGGCTCTCCCCCGGCCAGCGGCGTATCGCGCAGTACCTGATCGAGCACATCACCGAGGCGGCGTTCCTGTCGATCACCGATCTCGCGGACCGCGCCGGGGTGAGTCAGCCCTCGGTGACCCGGTTCGCCTCGGCGGTCGGTTTCAGCGGCTACCCGGCACTGCGGGAGAAGCTCCAGTCGATCACCCTCGGCACCCGGCCCGCCGGCGCCGGCCAGACCGAGGAGCACCGCGGCAACGAACTGCAGGCGGCCGTCGACGCCGAGATCGAGAACCTCGAGAACCTGCGGCGGGACCTCGCCGACACCGACCGCGTCATCGAGGCGGGCCGCGCCCTGTCCGCCTCCACCCCGCTGACCGTCCTGGGCCTGCGCATCTCCGTCTCGCTGGCCGAGTACTTCGCGTACGCCGC
The DNA here is from genome assembly GCF_044763335.1 of Streptomyces sp. NPDC096105. NCBI lineage: Bacteria > Bacillati > Actinomycetota > Actinomycetes > Kitasatosporales > Streptomycetaceae > Streptomyces > Streptomyces sp. NPDC096105. The sequence goes on along the minus strand of NZ_JBIWGC010000011.1, from coordinate 215,477 downwards.
CCGCCGTATCCACCCGGACGTGCGGCTGGTGACGCTCGGCGGCAGCGTGGCCTACGACGCCCTGCTGCAGTCGCGGGAAGCGGGCGGGACATGGGTGCTGGCGTTCTCCATGCCGCGGCACGCGCAGGAGACCCTGACGGCGGTGCGGGTCGCGCGCAGCGCCGGGCTGAAGGTCGCGCTCATCACCGACCTGGCGCTGGGGCCGCTCGCGGACGAGGCGGACGTCACCTTCGCCACCGGCACCGGCTCCCGCCTGGTCTTCGACTCGTACGCGGCCCCGGGCGTGATGTGCGCGGCGCTGCTGCAGGCCATGACGGACGCCGACCCGGAGCGGACGCAGGCCCGGCTCGAGGACTACGAGCAGGTCGCCGACGAGCACCGGTTCTTCCTTCGGGACTGAACCCTCGCTCACTGCGGGACCGGCCCGGTCCGGGGCCGCCTCCGGCGCGTCACCCGGTGCGATCAGGCATGAATGTTTTCATGCGTCTTGCCAAGCGGACGGCATATATAAATACTGCTCACGGATCGCGGCCCGGCCGCTCCGGACCGCGTTCCGTCCACCTCACCCGCCCGCCCGGAAGGCCGAGGGTCCGCCATGCGCTGCACGCACCCGTCGCCGCGGCCGCCCGCACCGGCCTCCTCCGGGCACCCGCACGAACGCCCGCGGCCGCCGGCTCCCACCCGTGCCGGCGGCCGGGGTGTCCGGCCGGGCCTCCCCTGCCCGGCCACCCGTGGCGGCCCCGGTCGTGCCCTGGACCGGGGCCGCCCCACCCCGTCGCCCGCGCCGGCGGCGCCGCACACCCGGAAGCGAAGATCATGCCTGTGACGTCCACGCGCCTCGGACCCGACTGGCCCCGCCAGGTCAAGACCCCCGGGAGCTACGACTGGGAACGCTCGGCGGCCAGGTGGCTGCGCGAGCTGGTCCCGGCGCGCTACGCGAGCTACCCGGCGTTCGTCCGGCACCCCGTGCTGCTGGCCCGGCATGCCCGGATCCAGGTCGAGCACGAGATACGGGTGGCGCGCACCGCGCTGCAGACCGCCCGCGCGGACCTGCCCCGGCTGGGCCTGCACGAGGGGGTGATCGAGCACACGATCAAGCTGTACGCGGCCGAGCTGACGCAGCTCCAGCACATCGCGCGGAGCGTCCGGGCGGTCGCCCGGGCCCTGGACGAGAGCGCCCGCTGACCGTGCACGGCCCGGCGGCCCGGTCCCGCGCCCGTACGGGCCGCCCCGCCCCCGCGCGGTCGCGTCCGGGCCGCCACGGACCGGCCAGGACCGGCAGTCCCTGGTGACAAGCCGGTCAACGAACACGGGCGGGTGTGCAATGCTCGGTGCGTGAAGAGCGATCGCTTTGTCCAGGTCGGGCCCGGCACGGTCCCGGACGTGGTCGAACTGGCCAGGGTCGTCGCCCAGCAGCGCGCCGAGATGGACCGGCTCCGCGAGCAGGCCGCGACGACGGTGGCCGTGGAGCGCGCCAAGGGCGTCGTGATGGCTCTGTCCGGCTGCACCGCGGACGCCGCTGAGGAGATCCTGTACCAGCGCGCCAAGGCCGCCCGCCGCACCCTGCTGGAGGAGTGCTGGATCACCCTGGGTGAGCTGGCGCCCGCCCGGCCGTGCGAGGACGCGGCCGCTCCCCGCCCGGAGGGCGGACCCGGGGACGCGGCGGCCGTCATGTCCGCGGCGGACGCCCCGGCGCCCTTCGCCGGGTCCGACGACGTCGCCGACGCCCTGAGCCGCCTGGGCCGCGCCCTGGTCCACGTGGAGACGCACCAGGCGCTCGCCGAGTGCCTGCGGGACCATCTCGCCCCGGACCTGGACGCCGACTCGGTGATGATCTACGTCCGCCGCTCCGGCGGCGGCCTGGTGCTGGCCGGGCACGCCGGCATCGACGACGGGCTCGCCGCCCGCTGGCGTCAGGTGCCCCCGTCCAGCGGGATGGCCATGGCGGACGCCCTGCTGACGGGCGAACCGCGCTGGCTGGAGAACTACTCCGAGGACAGCAGGCGCTACCTGCTGATCGGCGAGCCGCCCGAGCGGTGGCAGTCCCGGGTCTGGCTGCCGCTGCGCGCCGGGGACGGCTCCGACGTGTGCATCGGCGTGCTGCGCGGACGCCCCGACGTCTTCACCCCGCGCGACCGCGCGCATCTGGAGGGCGTCGTCCGGCTGTGCGCGGGACGCGTGCGTACCTTCACCTCGCCGGCGACGTCGGCCCGCGACGCCGGGACGGACGCCGTCCGGTCGCTGTTCGCGGCGCTGCCGGTTCCCGCGATGCTGCTGACGCCCGTCACCGGGGCCTCCGGCGACGTGGAGGACTTCCGCGTCGAAGCGGCCACCGCCCAGGCGGCCGACCTCCTCGGCGGATCCTCGGGCGACCCGGCCGGCCGGCGGCTGCGCGAGGTGCGGCCCGACCTCACGGATGTCCCGATGTGGCAGGGCTGCCTGGACACCCTGGAGGGCGGCGGGCCGTACGAGAGCGAGCCGTTCGCGCACCAGGAGACCGTGGACGGGGTCACCGAGCTGGCCACCTACTCGGTGCGGGTGACGCGGCTGGAGGACGCGCTGGTCGTCACCTGGCTGCGGCACGCCTCCTCGGACCGGCAGGAGCAGCGGCTGGCGGAGCTGCAGCGGCTCGGCAACATCGGCTGGGCCAACTGGAACCTGGCGCGGGAGGAGGCGTCCTGGTCGGCGCAGGTCTTCACGATCCTCGACCGGGACCCGGCGGACGGACCGGCCCGGCTCGCCGACGTCCCCGGTCTGGCGCTGCCCGAGGACCGGCCGGCGCTGGGGGCCGCCGTCGAGGCCCTGCTGCGCGAGGGGCAGCCGTTCGACGCGCTGTTCCGGGTCCGCGGCGGACACGGCGTACGGCATCTGCGGCTGGTCGCCGAGGTGGTGGCGGACACGCACGGCACCCCGGTCGAGGTGCACGGGGTCGTGCAGGACCTGACCGCGCGGCGGCGGGCGGAACTGGCGCTGGTGGAGAGCGAGCGGGTGAACCTCACCCAGCACGACGTGCTCCAGTCGGAGCGGGTCCTGGTCGCCCGGCTGCAGAACGCGCTGCTGCCGCTGCCCGACAAGGTCGTGGACCTGTCCGGGCTGCGCGTCGAGGTCGCCTATCTGCCCGCGCAGGCCGGCATACACGTCGGAGGCGACTGGTTCAGCGCCGTGGAACTTCCCGACGGGGACGCCCTGTTCGTCGTCGGGGACGTGGCCGGCCACGGCGTGGACGCGGTCGCCACGATGGCGCAGCTCCGCTTCACGGCGAAGGGCATGGTGAGCACGGGCTCGTCGCTGAAGGGCGCGCTGTCCCGGCTCAACTCGCTGCTGCTGCACTCCCGGGACGCCCACGGCACCGCGACGATGGTCATCGCCCGCTACCACGCGGCGGGCCGCCGGCTGGTGTGGGCGCAGGCCGGTCACCCGCCGCCGCTGCTGCTGCGCGGCGGCGAGGCGACGTATCTGCACCGGCCCAGAGGCATGCTGCTGGGCGCCACCTCCGCCCCGTACTTCGAGGAGACCGAGCACCGCCTCGAACCGGGCGACCGCCTGCTCCTGTACACCGACGGCCTGGTCGAGCGCCCCCCGGAGAACATCGACACCGGCCTCACCCGCCTCGCCGACGCCGCGGCCGCCCACCCCGAGGACACCCCGGGTTCCCTGGGCACCCTCCTGGACGTGATGCTGGAGGACGAGCGGCGGGACGACGTGTGCGTGCTGGACATTCGCGTGCCGCGGGAGTGACCGCACGGGGGAGGCGAGCCGCCCGCGGCGGGCGAGACACGTGACCGGGGCCGGCCGGTTCAGCCCCGGGCGCCCTCGGCCTCGCGCAGGAAGCGGTGCAGGGACGCCGTCATCGCGGCGACGAACGCGTTCCGGGTCGCGTCGTCGAGGGCGTCGAGCGACAGGTAGGGGTTGAGGTCCTCCAGCTCGACGAGCAGGAGTTCGCCGTCCGGCGCCCGGCAGGCGTCGACCCGCTGGATGCCGTGGCCGAGGGTGTTCCACTCGATGAACCGCCGGGCGAAGCCGAGGTCGCCGGGGGTGGGCCGGTAGGGCTCCAGCCGCCAGCGCGCGGCGGGGTCCGGGGCGTGAAGGGCGTACTGGAAGTCCTGGTCGACGAAGTAGAACGACACCTCGTAGGCGAAGTCGATGTACGGCTGCACGAGGACGTCGCCGTCGGCGGGGGCGGACGCCTCGGCGGCCGGGACGATCCGCAGCCCGTGCGAGTCGGCGCCGAGCCGCGGCTTGACGACGTACCGCTCCGCGCGGGGCAGCCGGTGCAGGTCCTCGGTCCGGCCGACGGTGGGGATCACCGGCAGCCCGGCGTCGGTCAGGTCCAGCAGGTACTGCTTGCCGGCCATGTCCCCGCGCCCGGTGAGCGGGTTGTACACCGGCGTGCCGGTCGCGAGGGCCCGCGTGCGGAACTCCCGGTAGGCGTCGGGATACCCCAGCACCGGCCCGCTGTTCCGCACCACGACCCCGTCGAACCCGCCCATCAGGGCGACGGCGTCCCGCGGATGGCACAGGGCGAGATCGAACTCCTCGCGCAGCCGGGAGGTGAGAAAGATGTCCTCGTCGCAGTACCGCCGCCCCCGGGCCGGGTAGGCCAGGTCGGTGACGTACAGGACGCGGGGGCGGGTGGCGCGCATGGGGACTCCTCGGGGCGGCGTGCGTCGATCTTAGGGACGGTTCCGGAACCGACGCACAGCCGCGCGGTCACCGGCACGGCATCCCCGCGGTCCGCGGACCTGCCGAAGACACCACACCGCGGAGCGGCACCCCTCCTGTCATCAGCCGGTGGTCTCCGACTGGCGTACCCGCGCAACTCGTCTCCAGGATCAGGGGCGGGATCGACGCGACCGCCAGCGCCTCGGCGGCCGGGGCATCGCCTCGTCCGACGTCCACTGCGACGGCCACAGCCACAACAAGCTGATCGTGTGCGACGCGAAGTACGCCGGCCAGTGGCGCAAGGCCGTGTTCGTCGGCTCGTACGACCCGACCGAGAACTCCGCGACCCGCGCCGGCGACGCGATGCTCCGTGTCGTCGGCGGCTGGGTCACCGACCGGTACGTCGAGCAGTTCCGTCAGCTGTGGACCAGCCCCCGCGCCTGCGGCTGACGAACGGGGGCCCGGCGACGCGTGTGCGCCGGGCCCCCGGCCGGGGAGGGGTCAGCGTCTGCCGGGCCGGCCCGCCCCGATGCCGGCGACGTGCAGGGCCAGGGCGGTCAGCCCCAGCAGCATCACGTTCACCGAGGAGAACACCTCATTGGTCCCGATCTCCGCCGCGTTGATCAGGAAGGCGATGAAGAACAGCACCGCCGCGACTATGCCGAGCATGAACGAGCTCCTTCCGTAGAGGTGTTGCCCGTATGCCCGGCTCTCGTGGACTCAGACCCGTCACGTTCCCGTCAGGCGCCGGGGCTCCCCGGAAGCGGCCCTCGCCCCGAAGAAAGAGGGTACTGAGTGCCTTTACTCGTGACACTCAGTGCCATAACCTGTGGCCGTGCGCGGTGGCACGGCCACCGGGCAGGCGCGTGCCCGGGCGGGACCGTGCACGTGGAAGTCCGGCCGAGTGCAGGGAGTTGACCAGCGTGTACCACTTCTCAGGAAGCGTCGCTCAGCGGGCAGCCGGCTCCACGACGCGCCTGCTCGAACCGCAGGGCCCCGAGTCGCGGGGCGGCGACCAGGAGGCCATGCTCTTCCAGCGCTGCACCTGGTGCCGCACGGCGATGTACCACCGGCTGCTGTGCCCGGTCTGTCAGGGCAGCGACCTGCGGACGGAGCGCAGCGCGGGTTTCGGCACGGTGCGCCACTCGACGGTGCTGCACCGCAACACCCCCGCCGCGCGCAACGTGTCGCTGATAGAGATGGCCGAGGGGTTCGTGGTGCGGGGCCGGGTCATGGGCCCGCCCATCGGCATCCACAGCGGTGACCGGGTGCGGCTGTCGACGGCCGAGGACCCGGTGCGCGGTGAGCCGGTGTTCCAACTGGTGGACGAGCCGCTGCGAGCCTGGACCTGACAGCTCCGGCGCCGACGGCCGTACGCGGGACGTGGGTTCACAGGGTGACGCGGATGCCCACCGTGCCGTCCAGGCCCCGGCGCAGCCGGCTGCCCAGCAGGGTGAGGCGGCCCGTCAGCCCGTACTTGCGGGCGATCAACTGCCGGTAGCGGGCGGTCGTGGCCGCGTCGCAGATCTCCGCGGTGGCCGGGACCTGGTCGCCGGTCGGGTTGCCGCGCAGGTCGCACGGTCCCACGAGGACGTCCTTCCGGGCGCGGATCCGCTTGACCTTCCACGAGCCGGCCGCGGTCCACACGCCCAGCGCGTCGCCGTCGCGCACCACCCACACCGGGGTGGCGACGGGCGTGCCGTTCCTCCGGTAGCTGGTGAGCAGCAGGTACTTCCCTGCTCCGAGCCGGTCCCGCAACGCGTCGTCCATGCCCCGAGTCTAGGCCGGCTCCGGCATGTCCCGCCGGGAGCCGTCCGGCCCTGCTACGGGCGGCGGGCGACGAACACGAGCTCCCGGCCGGGGCGGTCGGGTGCGTCCCGCGCCTCCTCCAGCACGTAGCCGTGGTCCGCGAGGTCCGCCTCGACCTCCTTCCGCTCCCGGAACCGCAGGGTCGAGTCCGAGACCAGCGTCTCCCCGTCCGACGTGAACACGTACGTCGTACGGAACGTCACCGACGGGCCGTCCACACGGGTCACTTCGTGCCAGCTCTCCACCCGGCCGACGCCCGGCACGTCGGCGCTGACGTACGACTGCTCGCGGGTCCAGGTCTCCCACGCGCGCCGGGCCGGGTCGCGGGTCTCGAAAACCAGGCGTCCGCCGGGACGCAGGGCCGCGCGGGCGCCGCGCAGGGTGGCGTGCCAGGCGCCGGGGTCCGTGATCTCCTGGGCGGCGTTCGCCGTCATCGTGGCCAGGTCGGCCGCGAGCGGGGGCAGTTCCGTGGCGTCCCCCTCGATCCAGCGGACCCGATCGGCGCCCGGCTTGGCGCGGGCGACGTCGAGGGAGGCGCCGGCGGGGTCGACGCCCACGACGTCGATGCCCTCGTCCGCGAGGAGCAGCGCGAACACGCCCGTGCCGCAGCCGATGTCCAGCACCGTACGGGCGCCGAACTCCCGCGCCATGCGCAGATAGGCGTCGAGGTCGCCGCGGTCGGGGTCGAGCGGGTCGTAGAGGGCGGCGAGCCGCGGGTGGGCGAAGGAGGCGTCAGACACGGGTGCCGCCCGCCGCGCGCACGGCGGCCGCCATCCGGCGCACCGCCTCGGTGAGCACCTCGGGCGAGGTCGCGAGGTTCAGCCGGGCGTGGCCCGCGCCGCCCGCGCCGAACGGCAGCCCGCCGGTCAGCGCCACCCGGCCGTGGTCGAGGAACGCCTCGGCGGGGTCGTCGCCCAGGCCGAGGCCGCGGCAGTCGAGCCAGGCGAGGTAGGTGGCGTCGCCCGGACGGTACCGGACGGCCGGCAGGTGCTCGGCGAGCAGCTCGGTGAGCAGCCGGCGGTTGGCGTCCAGGCCCTCGAGCAGGGCATCCAGCCAGCTGGTGGCGTCGCGCAGGGCGGCCGTGTGGGCGAGGATGCCGACGTGGCTCGGACCGTGGCCGACCACCTCCGGCATCCGGGCCAGGTCGTCGCCCGCCCCGGGCCCGGCGACGGCGAGGGCCGCCTTCAGCCCGGCCAGGTTCCACGCCTTGGACGCCGACATCAGCGACAGGCCGCGCTCGCCGCCGGGCACGCTCAGGTACGGCACGAACCGTGCGCCGCCGAGCACCAGCGGCGCGTGGATCTCGTCGGCGACGACCCGCACGCCGTACCGCTCGGCGAGCGCCGCCACCGCCGTCAGCTCGTCGGCGGTGTGCACGGTGCCGGTGGGGTTGTGCGGGCTGCACAGCAGGTACGCGGCCCGCCCGCCGCCGGCCGTCGCCTCCCGGAAGGCACGCTCCAGGACGTCCGGGTCGAGCCGCGCGTCCGCGCCGAGCGGCGCCTCGACGACCCGGCGGTCCGCGTGCCGCACGAAGTCGTAGAAGGGCGGGTAGACCGGCGGGTTCACCACGACCGGGTCGCCGGGCCCGGTGACCAGCCGGAGCATCTCGACCACGCCCAGCATCACGTCCGGCACGATCGCGGTGCGCTCCACGGCGAGCCCGGGCCAGTTCCACCGCTTGCCGGCGAAGGCGGCCAGCGCCTCGGCGTACGCGGTCCCGGCCGGGTACCCGGTGTCACCGGTCGCCATCGCGTCGGTGACCGCGCGCACGACCGGTTCCGCGAGCGCCACGTCCATCTCGGCCACCCACACGGGGAGGACGTCGTCGGGGTGGGTCCGCCACTTCATGCTGGTGCGGCGGCGCAGCTGATCCAGGGAAAGGGCCTCGAGGGGATTCGGTTCACCGGACGTGCCGTGCGGGATCCTGGTCATGCAACACACGATAGGGGGCGTGGTGTGGACCCACATCAGGATGTCGCGGCGCCGCCCGGCGACGGTGACGGGACGGTCCTGGAGATCGCCTGCGACGAGTCGGGGTCGGACGGCGAGAACCTGACCGGCGGGAACACCGACGTGTTCGCGCACGCCGGGGTGCGCGTCCCCGTGCCGGCCGCGGCCGGCGCCCTGCGGGAGATCCGCGACCGGATCCGCTCCCCGGCCTCCGAGTACAAGGCGACCCATCTGCTGCGGGAGAAGCACCGGGCGGTGCTGGAGTGGTTCCTCGCGCCGGGCGGGCCGCTGCACGGCGCGGCGCGCGTGCACCTCACCGAGAAGTCGTTCTTCGTGGTGGACCGATTGGCCTCCGTGCTCCTCGGCGACCCGGGAGCGGCGGCGGAGCTGTACCGCACGGGCCGGGAGGCGCTGGGGGCGGAGGACTGGCAGCGGTTCCTGTCCGTGGCGAACCGGCTGCTGCGCACCCGCAACGGGGCGGAGCCGGGGTCCTCGGTGCCGCTGTTCTTCGAGACCCTGGACGAGCTGTGCCGGATGTACGCCGGTACGGACGCGGGCCCGGTGCTGGAACGGCTGGTGGCGGGGCGCCGGCGGGCCGAGGCGTACCGGGCGGGGCTGCTCGACGGCCCGGCGGTGCGCATCCCGGTGCTCAACCCGCTGCTCCCGGCGATCGTCGCCACGGCCGCGTACTGGTGCGGGCGCGGGCGCCGGCCGGTGCGGCTGGTGCACGACCGGCAGAACCTGCTGACGCCCGGGCGCCTCGCGTGGATCGAGGAGACCGCCCGGCGGTCCGGCGTCGCCCTGGCGGAGGTGCGGCTGGTCGTCGCGCGGGACGACCCGCGGGTGCAACTGGCGGACTTCCTCGCCGGGATCGCCCGCAAGGCGGCCGGTGACGCGCTGCGCGGGGACGGCGACCCGGGGCTCACCGCGCTGCTGCGTCCCTACGCCGACCCGGCGTCCGTCTGGGGCGACGCCCGCACCGCGGCCGCACTGGGCCTGCCCGTGCCCGGCTCCGCGGCGCGGACGGGCGGCTGAGGCGAACACGGTCGCGCCCGCGCTGAACACGGCGGGCTCCGGGGCCGTATGGACAAGGGGCGCCCGGCTCGAGGGAGGCCCCCGCGGTGCGCGCACCGCGCTGTCGAGGTTCTGGAGCCATGCACATGAGGCACGCACGACGACGGGTGGTCCGGCGAGTGACACGGCTGGCGGCCGTCGGCGGACTCCTGCTGGGCGGCACGATGGTCACGCACGCCGTGGCGAGTGAGCCCGGCACGCCCGGTGCCGTCCCGTTCTCCACCGCCTCCCCCGCGGACAAGGCCCCGGCGGGGCCGGGCGCCGCCCTGGTCCGGCGTCTCGGCACGTCCCGCACGGCGGGCACCTGGGTGGGTTCCGACGGCCGGACGGTGGTCGCGGTGACCGACGCGGAGGCGGCGGCCGAGGTGCGGGCGGCGGGCGCCGAGCCGAAGCTGGTGCGGCACAGCATGGACGACTTCGACTCCGCGACCAAGACGCTGGGTTCGGCGCCGCGGGTGCCCGGCACGGCGTGGCTGAAGGACTACCGGTCGAACCAGGTGGTGGTGCGCGGGGACAGCACGGTGTCCGCGGACGACTGGTCGGCGCTGACCGACGTGGCCGACGGCATCGGCGACTTCGTCCGCACGGAGCGGGTCGGGGGCGCCTTCACCACCCGCCTCAACGGAGGGCTGCCCGTGCTGTCGACGGCCGGCCGCTGCTCGGCCGGGTTCAACGTCACCGACGGGGAGCGGGAGTTCATCCTCACGGCCGGGCACTGCGGGCCACAGGGGTCGGTGTGGTTCTCCGGCGACGGGGACCGGCAGAAGGTCGGCACCACCGTCGGCGGCAGCTTCCCGGGCGACGACTACTCGCTGATCGCGTACGAGGGCGGCCGGGCGGGTGGGAACGCCGGGGTGGTCGCGGTGGGCGGCGGCAAGGGCGTGCGGATCACCGGGGTGGCCGACCCTGCGGTGGGGCAGCGGATCTTCCGCAGCGGCAGCACCAGCGGGCTGCGCGACGGGGAGGTGACCGCGCTCGACGTGACGGTGAACTACCCGGAGGGGACGGTCGGCGGGCTGATCGAGTCGGACGTGTGCGCGGAACCCGGGGACAGCGGCGGGCCGATGTTCTCCGAGGGGATCGCGCTCGGCGTCACCTCCGGAGGCAGCGGCGACTGCCGCTCGGGCGGCACGACGTACTTCCAGCCGGTGACGAAGGCGCTGGCGGACCTGGACCTGAAGCTGATCGTGGTGCCCGGGGCGGACGGCGAGGGCCCGGCGCCGTCGCAGGGCGTGGCGGCGCCGGACGCGGCCGGACCGGGGTCGTCGGCGCCGGTGCGGGGCATCCTGCCGGACCCGTCGACGCTGGTGTCGCGGCTGGCCGACCCGCGGAACGTGGGCCCGGGGCTGCTGGTGACGGGCGGAAGCCTGGTGGCGCTGGTGGCGTCGCGGTGGATCAGGGCCGAGCAGGACCGCAAGGCGTACCGGCGGCAGTACTCGGCGACCTGGGGGTGAGCGTGAAGGGCACCCGTGCGCCCACGGGTGCCCGATCGTGATGCCGAGGCCGGTCAGGCGGCCTTGGCCGCCGGAGGAAGGGCCGAGGCCCACTCCTGGACCAGGCGCTGGTACTCCTCGCGCTGTTCGACGCTGAGTGTCCCGCCCGACCGGAGCCACAGGGCCCGGATCTCCTCGTTGACCTCGGCAGCCGATCGCTCGGAGGTAGGTTCAACAGTGGTGGACATACCGTGAAGCATACGTCCCCCGAGGTGAAGACGCCGTGAGTGATCGCACACTTATCGGACAATTCGGACAGTGTCGCTGATCACGTCCATCTCCCGTGCAAGGTGGGCGAGTTCACACCGGCAGGACGCGGGAGCGCCCGGCCCGCGGGCCGGGCGCCGAGGGGCGTCAGGTGCCCGGCTTGCGGCCGTACACGTAGACGTCGTCGCCCTTCTTCAGCAGCGACCAGTACTTCTTGGCCGTGGTCGTGGTCATGTTGACGCACCCGTGGGAACCGGGCGGGTTCCACATGCTGACGCCGGCGGAGTGGAAGGCCTGCCCGCCGTCGAAGAACTGGCTGTAGGGCATGGGCACGTCGTAGATGGTCGAGACGTGGTTCTTGTTCCGCCAGTAGACCTTCTTCAGACCGGTACGGGTCTCGTGGCCGTCACGCCCGGTGCGGACCGGGACCGGGCCGTACACGAGCTTCTTGCCGTCCTGGATCCAGCTCAGCTGGAGGGTGAGGTTGACGCAGGCGATGCGCCCCTTGTTGGTGGGGCACGCGCCTGCCTTGTTCGGGTTCTTCCCGACGGCCTTCTGCTTGTTCATCAGGTTCATCACGCCCCAGGTCACGGGGCCGGCGTACCCGATGTTGGGCCTGATGCCGTGCTTGTTCTGGAAAGCCCGGACGGCCTTGCAGTCGGCGGCGGACTGCTTGCCGTCGACCGGGCGGCCGAGGAACTTCTCCACCTTCTTCTGGTACGGCCCCGCCGACTTGGTGCAACTGGCGGCCTGGGCCGGCGTCGCACCGAGCGCGAGGGTGAGCGGAGCCACCAGAGCGGTGACCCCCAGGGCGACGACACCCCGTCTGCGCATCTCCCCCATGAGCTGTTCTGCCTTTCCCGAGGAAACGTGCGCCGGCTCGCGCACTCTGCCAGGTAGACGGCGGAGGGGGGCATTCGGTTGTACCCGCGACCGGACCGTTGTGTCCGTCACGCCGGGTGCCTCGGCGTGAACCGGGTCACGCGGGGTCCCCGGGGTGCGGGGTCCGTCGTCTTCCGGTGTGGTCCGCCGCCCGGTGGAAGCCGTGGTTGACGGCCGTGATGCCGCCGTCGACGACCAGGGTGGTGCCGGTGATCCAGGAGGCGTCGCGGGAGGCGAGGAAGGCGACGGCCGCCGCGATGTCCTCCGGCTCGCCGACGCGGCCCAGGGGGTAGAGCTCCGAGATCGCCGCCAGGTCGTCGGACCGGCCGGCCCAGGCGCGGGTGCGGACCGTGCCGGGCGCCACGAGGTTGACCCGGACGCCGCGGGGTCCCGCGTGGCCGGCGAGGGTCCGGGTGAGGGAGATCAGACCCGCCTTGGCGGCGCTGTAGGCGTGGTTGCCGAAGTCCTGGAGCCCGTTGACCGAGCCGATGGTGACGATCGCGCCCCGGCCGGAGGCCTCCAGGTGCTCCAGGGCGGCGCGGCAGCAGCGGTAGGCGCCGGTGAGGGTGACGTCCAGGTCCGCGGCCCACTCCTCCTCCGGCTCGTCCTCGAAGCGGTGCGCGTCCGGGGTGCAGTGCGCGGCGTTGTTCACCAGTACGTCGAGCGAGCCGAAGGCGCGTACGGCGTGGGCCACCGCCGCCTCGACCGACGCCTGGCCGGTCACGTCGCAGGCGACGGCCCGGACCGTGAGTCCGCGGTCGCGCAGCTCCGCCGCCGTGCGCTCCCCCGCCTCCGGGTCGGCGTCCGCGATCAGGACGCGCGCGCCCTCCTCGGCGAACCGTGTCGCGGTGGCGGCGCCGATGCCGCGTGCCGCCCCGGTGATGAGAACCCCGTACCCCGCGAAGCGCCCTGTGTCCGTCGTCATGGAGGGACGGTAGCCGCTCGGACGATCACCGCCGCAAGTCCTTTTCCGACCTGCCGGCGCCGGGAGGGTCAGCGGTAGCCGGTCACGTCGGCCGGCCTGCCCGCGTCCTGCACCTCGACCAGGTAGCGCCAGGCGTCGGGGCGGCTGCCGTCGAGGTCGGTGAAGCCGTACTCCTGGGCGAGACCGCCGCTGGACAGGGAGGCGCCGTTGAAGCGGGAGACGTCGGGGTCGGCGGCGAGCGCGGCGACGGCGCGGCCCACGTAGCGCGGTGTCTCGGAGATGGCGAAGTGCGGCACCTTGTCGAGCGCGTCGCGCCAGTCGTCCTCCCGCACCCCGAAGTGGTCGAGCATGATCTCGGAGCGCAGCCAGCCGGGGGTGAGGGCGACGGCGGTGGCACCGCGCGGGCCGAGTTCGTGGCCCAGGGCGAACGCCATGCGCAGCACCGAGGACTTGGCGAGGTCGTAGAAGAAGGAGACCCGGTAGTGGTCGCGGTTGTACGCGGCGGTGCCGTCGGTGACCTCGACGACCAGGCCGCCGGGGCGGCGCAGCAGCAGCGGCAGGGCGTGGTGACTGGTGATCGCGTGGGTCTCCACCGCGAGGCGCAGCAGCCGCAGTCCCTTGTCGAGGTCGTGCTCCCAGACGGGGGCGTCCCAGTCGAAGAGCGTCTCGCCGCCCCAGATGTCGTTGACGAGGACGTCGAGACGGCCCTGTTCGGCGGCGATCCGGTCGACGAGCGCCTTCACCTGTGCCGGTTCGAGGTGGTCGGTGGGGACGGCGATGCCCCGGCCGCCCGCCTCGGTGACCAGGTCGGCGGTGTCCTCGATCGTCTCGGGCCGGTCGTACTCGGAGCGGCGGGCGCGGGTGGTGCGGCCCGTGACGTACACCGTGGCGCCCGCCGCGCCGAGTTCCACGGCGATGCCCCGTCCGGCTCCCCGGGTCGCCCCGGCCACCAGCGCGACCTTGTCCCTCAACCGCTCCGTCATGTACAGCCTCCTGCACTCGTGTCCGTCTGTCGACGAGAAGCGTGACGGGTAAGCCGGACATCCTCTGTCGGTTTTTCCGCGGGGTCACCCGCGTCTTCGGCGGGTTCACCCGCACGCGCCCGGACGCGGCGGCGTCCGGGCGCGTGCCGTCCCGCTCAGTGGCCCCGGGCGATCCACTCGTCCAGGTGCGGGGCCTCGGCGCCGATGGTGGTCGGATCGCCGTGCCCGGTGAGGACCTTGGTCTCCGGCGGCAGGGTGAGCAGCCGGTCCCGGATGGAGTCGATGATCGTCGGGAAGTGCGAGAAGGAACGGCCGGTGGCGCCGGGGCCGCCCTGGAAGAGGGTGTCGCCCGTGAACACGGTCGCCAGCCCCGGGTCGTGGAGGCAGACCGCGCCCGGCGCGTGGCCCGGGGTGTGCAGCACGGTGAGGTCGGCGCCGCCGGCCTCGATGACCTGTCCGTCGGCCAGCCAGGCGTCGGGGTCGCGGTCCGGGTGGGTCTGCTTCCACAGCTGCAGGTCGTCGGGGTGCAGCCAGATCGTGGCTCCGGTGCGCTCGGCGAGGGCGGGCGCGGCGTCGATGTGGTCGTTGTGGGCGTGGGTGCACACGATGGCGGTCAGGCGCCGGTCGCCCACCGCCTCGGCGATGGCGTCGGCGTCGTGGGCCGCGTCGATGACGACGGCCTCGTGGTCGTCGCCCACGATCCACACGTTGTTGTCGACGTCCCAGGTGCCGCCGTCGAGGCGGAACTGGCCGGAGGTGACGAGTCGTTCGATGCGGGCGGCCATCACAGCACCACCACCGAGCGCAGCACGTCGCCGTGGTGCATCCGCTCGAACGCCTTTTCCACCTCGTCCAGGGCGATGGTCTCGGTGACGAACGCGCCCAGGTCCAGGCGGCCCTGGAGGTGCAGGTCGATCAGCATCGGGAAGTCCCGGGACGGCAGACAGTCGCCGTACCAGGAGGACTTGAGGGAGCCGCCACGGCCGAAGACGTCCGCCAGGGGCAGTTCGATCTTCATCTCCGGGGTGGGCACGCCGACCAGGACGACCGTGCCCGCCAGGTCGCGGGCGTAGAAGGCCTGCCGGTAGGTCTCGGGGCGGCCGACGGCCTCGATGACGACGTCGGCGCCGAAACCGCCGGTGAGCTCGCGGATCGCCTCGACGGGGTCCTTCTGCCGCGAGTTGACCGTGTGGGTGGCGCCCATGGAGCGCGCCTTGTCCAGCTTGCGGTCGTCGATGTCGACGGCGATGATCTTCGCCGCGCCGGCCAGCCGGGAGCCGGCGATGGCCGCGTCGCCGACGCCGCCGCAGCCGATGACGGCGACCGAGTCGCCGCGGCCCACGTCGCCGGTGTTGATCGCGGCGCCGATGCCGGCCATCACGCCGCAGCCGAGCAGCCCGGCGACCTGCGGCGCGACGGCCGGGTCGACCTTGGTGCACTGTCCGGCGGCGACCAGGGTCTTCTCGGCGAAGGCGCCGATGCCCAGCGCCGGGGTGAGCTCGGTGCCGTCGGTCAGCGTCATCTTCTGCCGCGCGTTGTGCGTGTCGAAGCAGTACCAGGGGCGTCCGCGCAGGCAGGCACGGCAACTTCCGCACACGGCCCGCCAGTTGAGGATCACGAAGTCGCCGGGCCGCACGTCGGTGACGTCGTCGCCCACCGACTCGACGACACCCGCGGCCTCGTGGCCGAGGAGGAAGGGGAAGTCGTCGTTGATGCCGCCCTGTTTGTAGTGCAGGTCCGTGTGGCACACCCCGCATGCCTGGACGCGCACGACCGCCTCGCCGGGTCCCGGGTCGGGTACGACGACCGTCTCGATCCGTACCGGCTCGTCCTTGCCGGGTGCGATCACGCCGCGTACTTCCTGGGCCATGGTGCTGACTCCTTCATCGGCCGGGTCCGTCTCCCCCGACCCTACGCGGGAATGATCGGCTGTGCCGCCCACCGTGCGGTGCGCCTGCCCGGGCGACGTAGCCTGAACATCCGTCCGACGCCGAGGGGGGCTCGTGAGCATTGCCGGGGACCGGTCAGGACCGCCGGCCTGGCGGCTGCTGCTGTCGTACGTACGGCCGCACCGGTGGGCGCTGCTGGGCGGCGCCGTGCTGTCGCTGGTGACCGGCGCGACGGGGCTGGCGCTGCCGCTGGTGGCCCGGGAACTGATCGACGACCTCGCGGCGGACCGGGCCGTCACCGGGGCGCTGCTGCTGATGTCGGCGCTGGTGACCGCCAACGCGGTGCTGGGCGCGGTGGGGTCGTACGTGCTGCGGCGCACGGCGGAGTCGGTGGTGCTCGGGGCGCGGCGCACGCTGTCGTCGTACCTGCTGCGGCTGCGGATCGCCGCCGTGGACCGGGCCGAGCCGGGTGATCTGATGGCCCGCGTCACCTCCGACACCACGCTGCTGCGGGAGGTGACCACCGACTCGCTGATCGGGCTGGGCACGGGCGGCCTCACCCTGATCGCCACCGTGGTGCTGATGGGCTACGTGGAGCCGGTGCTGCTGGCGGTCACGCTGGGGGTGATCGCGCTGGCGGGGGCGATGCTCGGGGTGATCGTGCCGCGGATCCGGCGGGCGTCCCGGCAGGCGCAGGACGCGGTGGGCGTGATGGGGGCCTCGCTGGAGCGGGTGCTGGGCGCGCTGCGCACGGTGAAGGCGTCCGGCGCCGAGCCCCGGGAGGAGCGGACGCTGCACGACGCGGCGCGCGCGTCGTGGCGGATGAGCGTGCGGGCCGCCAAGTGGTCGGCCGCGGCGGGCAACACGGCGGGACTCGCGATGCAGCTCGCGTTCATCACGGTGCTGGCGGTGGGCGGCGCGCGGGTGGCGACCGGCGCCATCGACATCGGGACGCTGGTGGCGTTCCTGCTGTTCGTGTTCTACCTCATGGCGCCGATCTCGCAGGTCGTCGGCGCGGTCACGCAGTACCAGGCGGGCAGCGCGGCGCTCGCCCGGATCCAGGAGGCGCTGCGGCTGCCCGCCGAACCGGCCGCGCCGCCCGCCGCGTTGCCGTCGCCCGGCGCCGCCCCGGCGGCCGTCGCCTTCGAGGAGGTGCGGTTCCGCTACGCCGACGACCTGCCGTACGTCCACCACGGGGTGACGTTCACCGTGCCCGCGCGGGGCCTGACCGCGTTCGTCGGCCCGTCGGGCGCGGGCAAGACGACGGTGTTCTCCCTCATCGAGCGGTTCTACGACCCCGAGTCCGGCGTGATCACCGTCGACGGCCGGGACCTCACCGACTGGGACCTGCCGGAGCTGCGGGCGGCGATCGGGTACGTCGAGCAGGACGCGCCGGTGCTGTCGGGTTCCCTGCGGGACAACCTGCTGCTGGGCAACCCCGGCGCGGACGAGGAGACGCTGACCCGTGTGCTCGCCACGACCCGGCTGGACGGGTTGGTCGCCCGGCTGCCGGACGGGCTCGGCACCCTCGTCGGCCACCGCGGCACCAAGCTGTCCGGCGGCGAGCGGCAGCGGGTCGCCATCGCCCGCGCCCTGCTCCGCCGCCCCCGCCTGCTGCTGCTCGACGAGGCGACCTCCCAGCTCGACGCGGTCAACGAGGCGGCGCTGCGGGACACCGTGGCGGACGTCGCGCGTACGACGACGGTCCTGGTGGTCGCCCACCGCCTGTCCACGGTGACGGCGGCCGACCGCATCGTGGTGATGGACGCGGGACGCGTGCGGGCGGTCGGCACCCACCGGGAGCTGGTCGCCTCGGACCCGTTGTACGGGGAGCTGGCCGCTACGCAGTTCTTGGCCACGGCGGGGTGAAACGGGCCGGGGACGCGGGGCTGGTCCCCCGCCTGCCCCGAGGACGCCCTCCGCGGGCAGGCGCCCCCGGGCCCGGGGTCCGTGCGCGGCCGCCGGTCGGCGCCTCCTCGCCGGGAACCTCCGCCCCGTCGCTCAGCGAGCGCGCGTCTCCGCTCACTCCAGGTGGAGGGCTGCCGGGCGCGGCAGTCGGCGTGTCGTCTCGGCGTGGTCGTCGAAGTCGAAGTCCCAGGTGGGATCCAGCTCCGGATAGCGAATGGTGAACGCATCGCCGGCGAGTCGCCGGCCGGTCGCCCGGATGCGGGCGTTCCAGACGATGCTCAGCACCTCCTCGCACTCGAGGCAGTGCCCGTCGGCCGCCGAGGCGCGCACGACGGGCAGGTCCGCCAGGGCGTCGGGGCGGACGACCGCGCGCCCGAAGACCTCCCGCCCCTGGGCGATCAACCAGCCACGGAAGCAGTCGAAGCCGTCGTCGGAGCATCCACCGTCGATCACGCAGGCGGCGGCCCACAGGGGGTTCGTGCAGGAGTCCGCCATCAGGTCCCACAGCACCTGCTGGGCAGCGACGGTCTCCGCGGCCGGTCGTGTCGCCGGCCGCGCGCTCGCCCGGCGGGCGACGTCCCCGGCGTCGTCCGGGTCGGGAGCCTGGTCGCGGGCCGCCTCGACGAGCTGCCGGAACTGCTGTCTGTTCATGGCGGCAGAGCATTCCGCCCGGTACTGACAACGAGCCCGTCACGCCCCCGCCGGCCAAGCGTCGCGCTTGCCCCGGCCCGTCTCGGGGAGGACGCTCGTAGGTGAGGCCCACGGGGCCTGATCCGGGCCGGGGCCTCCCGAGGAGGTGGGTCATCATGACGACCCGGGCACAGCCCGTGTTCGGTGCCGACACCCTGCGCCGGGGCATCGAGGCGGACACGCCGGACATGCTGAAGTCGCTGTACGCGGACGACGCCGAGCTGCGCGTCGTGGACCACGTCAGCGGGCCGAGCCGCCCGAAGGTGCTGCACGGCAAGGACGAGATCGCCGCGATGCTGGACGACGTCTACAGCCGCGACATGACGCACGCGCTGGAAGCGTGCGTCGTGCAGGGCGATCACGCCGCCTACTGCGAGAGCTGCCGTTACCCGGACGGTGTGCGGGTGCTCTCGGAGTCGATGCTGACGTTGCGCGACGGCAAGATCACGGGGCAGGTGTTGATCCAGGCGTGGGACGAGTGACACCGGAGGCCGTCGCCCGCGTCGCGTCCACGAAGGTGTCGACGAGCGGGGACGGGCGGTTGCCGTCCCAGGCGAGCGCGACCGTGCCGGGCGCCACGTCGGTGACCGGCAGGTAAGCGATGTCGGGGCGCGGGAACACCGCCGCGGCCGACTCGGGCACCAGCACCGTCCCGCTGCCGGCCCGGACGTACGCCAGGATCTCCTCCAGTCGTGGACGTCCGGGCCGTGCCGCCAGGGGGCGCCGTCGGGGCGGGGTCGGCGTTCCGCACGGCGGACCACGCCGGGGAGGCGCCCGCGTACCGCAGCAGAGGTTCGTCGGCGAGGGCGCGCAGCCCGACCGCGTCCTCGCCGGCCAGGGGGTGCCGGACGGGCAGCACCGCGCAGATCCCCTCCCGGTACAGCGGCAGCACGCGCAGCCGCTCCGCGTCGACCGGCAGGCGGACGAAGCCGACGTCGGCGGTGCCGTCGAGCAGGGCGGCGGACCGGCTCCATCAGCGCAGCCGGACCAGTTCGACGCGCACCTGCGGCTCCCGCGCGGAGAAGGCGTGCAGCGGCGCGGTGATGCCGGAGCTCAGCATGAAGCCGACCTTGAGCACGCCCTCCCCCGCCGCGATCCGCCGGACCCGGGTCCGCGCGGCGCGGGCGGCGGCCAGCAGGTTCCGGGAGTCCTGGAGGAACTGCTCGCCCGCGGGCGTGAGGGCGGCCTCGCGGCTGTCGCGGCGGAACAGGGTCACGCCGAGGTCGTGCTCCAGCTGCTGGATCTGCCGGGACAGGGCGGGCCGGGTGACGTGCAGGGCGGCCGCGGCCTGCCCGAAGTGCAGGCGCTCGGCGACGGCGACGAAGGAGCGCAGCCGGCGCAGGTCCGGATCCGTCCGCCCGCCGTCCATGCCGCCCTCTTCCCTGCTGCCTGCACCGACGCACTGACGTCATCGTAGGCGCCGAAGGAAGCATTGGACCTCCGGGAAACCCCAGGTCACGCTGGTTACGTACCGCGGGCGGCGTCGATCCTCCGCCCGCCTCTCCCCCTCTTCCGGAGTGTTCGTCATGATGCGCGCCGCCGTCGCCGTCGGGGCCGACGCCCCGCTCGCCCTCCAGGACCGGAGGTCCCCGAGCCGGGCCCGGGTGAGGTGCTCGTGAAGGTCACCGCGTGCGGGGTCTGCTTCACCGGCCTGAACCTGCTGCGCGGCCACTGTCCGTTCGCCCGCTTCCCGGTCGTGCCGGGCCACGAGATCACCGGCGTGGTCGCGGCCACCGGCCCCGGCGTCACCTTCGCGGAGGCCGGGACGGCCGTGGGCGGGCAGTTCCTGTACGACTCGTGCGGTCACTGCGACCACTGCGTCCGCGGTGACCAGGTTCTCTGCCCCGGCAAGGTGATCACCGGCATCGTCGCCGACGGCGGACACGCCCCGTACGTGCTGCTCAAGACCGGGTTCGTCACCCTGCTTCCGCAGGGGCTCGACCCGATGGCCCCCGGCTCGCCGGGACCGACGTCGTCCACCTGCGGCGGGGGCTGATCGACCAGATGATCGTCTTCGCGGGGGACCTCACGCCGACGGGTCGACGCTTCGCCGACCTGTCCGCGCCGGTGCGCCCGGGGGGTTCGGCGGGTTCGGCGCGCCCACCGCAGTCGGCGTCCGCGGCGTTTCCGCCTCCGGTGTCTCCGGCCTCCCCGGTGTCTCCGGCCTCCCCGGTGTCTCCGGCGTCCCCGGTGTCTCCGGCGTCTCCGGCATCTCCGGCATCTCCGGCATCTCCGGCGGACGGAGAATCGCCAGGAGCTGGCGGACCAGTTCGTCGACGACCTCGTCGAGGGTGGCCTCGACCCATCCCGCGTTCCAGTCGTGCAGCAGTCCGTTGACGCTGCCGATGAAGCCGGTCGCGGCGAGGCGGTGGTCGCGGGGTGCGGCCTCGCCGCGGGCGACGGCGGCGGCCGCTTCGGCACAGATCAGGTCGACCCAGCGGGCGCGGCGGGCCAGCCGCTGTTCCTCCAGGCGCGGGCTCACCCCGATGATCTCGGCGAAGGCGATGCGGATGCGGCGCGGGTCGCGGGTGGCGTCGGCCGCGTAGGCGCGGAAAATGGCGGCGGCGCGCTCGGCGAGCGGGGCGTCCGCCGTCCCGGCCGCCGCGGCGAGGACGGCCGCCTCGGCCCAGTCGTTGACCTGGAGGTGCAGTGCGGCGAGGACGTCCTCCAGGGTGCGGAACTCCTCGTAGAACTGGCGGGTGGACAGTCCGGCGGCCTCGCTGAGGGCGGCGACGGTGGTGTTCCGGTAGCCGGGCCCGCCGCCGAAGAG
This sequence comes from Streptomyces sp. NPDC096105, assembly GCF_044763335.1. Taxonomy (NCBI): domain Bacteria; kingdom Bacillati; phylum Actinomycetota; class Actinomycetes; order Kitasatosporales; family Streptomycetaceae; genus Streptomyces; species Streptomyces sp. NPDC096105. Next base: position 194,235 of record NZ_JBIWGC010000011.1, on the reverse strand, counting down.
TTCGAGGGCCGCGTCGAGGAAGCGGCGGCGCCGCTCGGCCCTCCGCTCCTCGGCGGACTTCCCGGCGTACCGGCCGCTCGGTGCGCTCAGTCTGTCCGCCACCCGGTCTCCTCTCCCCGCGCCCGGCAATGTTGTCGTGTCCGCGGTCTTGTGGAGAACCCCTGACCGTCCCTACTTTTCAGTAAGTTCAATCTGAAAGCGCGCCTGTTCAGATTCCCCCCCCTCCGTTTGACATGTCCAGATCATGACCCCCCACCCGCAGAGGAGACCCGCCGTGCCGATCCGCAGCAGGCATCTGTGCACCCTCGCCGCCGCCGTCGCCCTGACCCTCACCGCCCCCGGAGCCGTCGCGAGCGCCGCCGGCCCGGCCGCGCCCTCCGACGGGCTGCGGGAGGTGCTGTTCGTGGGCAACAACTGGGACGGCACCGCCGACGTCATCGAGTCCGGCGGTGACCTCGGCCGGATCGGCCGGATCAACGTGATCCCCGACAAGAACCAGCGGATGGCGGAGATCAACGCCAACCCGATCCGCTGGATCTACTTCATGGCGATCCGCAACACCGTCGGCGAGGGCCACGACCAGTTCGTCGACGACATGTACTCCACCCCGGACGGCACCTCGGTGGTCGTCTCCCGGCCCAGCTTCGCGGACGTCGTCTCCCTCGACCTGGCCACCGGACGCGTCAACTGGCGCTTCCCGGTGTCCGGTTACCGCTCCGACCACATGGCCGTGTCGCCCGACGGCACGCGCGTCGCCGTCTCCGCCTCGACGTCCAACACGGTGCACGTGCTGGACATCGAGACCGGCGAGGAGGTGGGAAAGTTCAAGACCGGCGACAAGCCGCACGAGAACGTCTTCAGCCGGGACGGCCGCTACATCTGGAACATGTCCATCGGCGAGGTGAACACCGACCTGGACGCGCCCTGGCTGGACTGGACGAAGGGCGACCGCAAGATCACGGTCGCCGACGCCCGGACGTTCGAGCAGGTCCGGGTCATCGACATGCGGGAGCGGCTGGACGCGGCGGGTTTCAAGGAGTACTCGGACGCGGTCCGCCCCGCCGCCTTCTCCCCCGACGAGTCGAAGCTGTACTTCCAGGTGTCGTTCTTCCACGGCTTCTTCGAGTACGACGTCGCCGCCGACCGGATCACCCGTGTCAAGACCCTGCCGAAGAACCCGGACACCAGCGAGGACCGCACCACCTGGGTCAACGACTCCCGTCACCACGGCATCACCATGAAGCCCGACGGCGCCAAGCTGTGCGTGGCGGGCACCATGGACGACTACGCGACCGTGGTCGACCGCGACACCTTCGAGCACGGCCCGCTGGTCACCGTCTCCAAGCCGTACTGGGCGACCGTCAGCGGCGACGGGGAGTCCTGCGTGGTCTCCGAGAGCGGCGCCGACCGGGTCACGGCGATCGACTTCGCGACCGGTGAGAAGACCGCGTCCGTCCCGGTCGGCGACCACCCGCAGCGAGTGCGGCTCGGCCATGTGCGGGAGGGCTGGACCGGACCCTCGGGCGGCTGACCCGCGCCCCACGCGGGTGGCCGATGGTCCTGAACCGCCCGTCCACCGCTCGGATCTCCTCCGGGATGTGTGAGTCCCACGGGCAGGGGTAGTCGCCACGTATCACCTCCGATGGAAGGGGGTCCGTGGAAGAGTCGCATCACTCGCAGGGCCCGGGCCGTTTCCACCGAAGCGAAGCGGCCCGGACCGTCAGCGCGGCGGCAGGTTGTCATTCCGGGTGCTGATCTGAACCGTGCGACGGCACCTCGAGGTGTCTTCCGGACGTCTGACCGTCTTGGGCGTACGCGTCCGTCGTCGAGATCACCAGCAGCTTCGTGACGGTGCCGTCGTCGCCGGTCACGTCCCGTACGTGCCGGAAGCCCAGGCGGCGGCACATGGCCAGGCTGGGGGTGTTGTCCGCGCCGACCATGCCGTAGGCCTCCTTCAGGCCCAGGTCGTCGGCGGCGTGGCGCAGCAGGCCGCGGACCACTTCGGTGCCCAGGCCCCGGCCCCAGTACGGGGGCGCGAGGGCAGCGATCAGCTCATGTCCGTCGACATTGCCTGTCTTCTTCACCTCCGCGTGTCCGACGAAGGTCTCCCCCTGCCACACCCCCCATACGTCGAACAGGCGTTGCGGGTAGACGTCGGTGAGGATGGTGCGGAACAGCGTGCGGATGTCCGCCTCGGGCACGCGTTCCTGGCCCATCCAGCGGCAGACCTCCTCGTCGCGCAGCAGCTCCACGAAGGCGTTCTCGTCCTCGGGGCGGTAGGGGCGGAACGTGAGTCGTTCGGTGTGCAGGACCGGTGTGGTCATCAGGGCTCCTCGGGACATGCGGGGAGGACGGCGGAACCGGGCCGGGGCAGGCGGCAGTGGGACGCACCCCGGCCCGGTCCTTCGTGCCTCCGCGCGAGTGCGTCAGGCTTCGGCGTTCTCCATGCGCTCCCGCAGGCTGCGGGGACGCATGTCGGTCCAGACCTCGTCGACGTAGGCGGAGCACTCCGCCTCCGTGCCCTCCTTGCCGACGGGCTGCCAGCCGGCGGGCACCTCGATGTCGACGGGCCACAGCGAGTACTGCTCCTCGTCGTTGCGCAGCACCTGGTAGCGGGTGTTCTCGTCCATGTCCGGCTGTCTCGCTCTCTCGGTCGGTGATCGGGTGGTGATCGGTTGGTGAAAGGGGGCTGGGACGGGATTCCGTCTGCGGCGGTGGGGCGCGGGCCGCGAGGCGGGGCGTCACCGGCGGCCGCGGGCGTGGTGGGCGATGTGGCGCAAGGCCCGGGCGAAGTCCTCGGCGACAGCGCGCACGGTGGCGGTGGCGTGCAGGGCGGGCCGGTGGTGCCAGATGAAGGACAGCCGCCCGCGCTGGACGGCGCCGACGATCTCCAGCGGGTGGGAGCCGCTGTCGCGCGGGTCGTGGTGGCGGCCGAACGAGCCGTGTTCGGCGCGTATCAGGCCGTGACCGGGGTTCTCCGGGCGGGCGTCCCACTGTCCGAGGTAGTTGAAGACGACCTGTCCGTGGGCGGCGCGTCCCAGGCGTTCGCGCACCTCGGGCGGGCCGAAGGTGCGCAGCGCGCCGAAGCCGAGGCCGTTGCCGGGCACGGCGCGCAGCTGGCGGCGTACGGACTTCACCAGGGTGCGCCAGTCGCGGTCGGGGCCCAGGTCGACGGGTTCGGGGACCTGGAGGGCGACGGGGTGGACGGTGGTGAACCAGCCGACCGTGCGGGTCAGGTCGACGTCGTCGAGGACGTCCTCGCGGCCGTGTCCCTCCAGGTCCAGGCGGACGTCCTCGTGGCCGGTCCAGCGGGCCAGGGCGAGGGCGAGGGCGGCGAGCAGGACGTCGTTGACGCGGGTGCGGTACGCGGTTGGTGCGGCGCGCAGCAGCGCCTCGGTGTCCGCCTCGTCCAGTTCCACGGTGAGCGTGTCGACGGCGCCGGTGTCGGGGCCGTCCGGCGTCTCGGACGGGAGCGGCTCGGTGTCCACGGCGTGTTCCCAGTAGGGCAGTTCGTGGTCGAAGGCGCCGGAGGCGACGTGTGCGGCGAGGCCGCGGGCCCAGTCGCGGAAGGAGGTGGTGCGCTCCCCCAGCGCGACAGGTCCGCCCTGGGCGGCCTGCCGGTAGGCGGCCTCCAGGTCGTCGCGCAGGATGCGCCAGGAGACGGCGTCCACGACCAGGTGGTGGCCGACCAGGAGGAGGAAGTCGGGCCGGTCGGCGGCACCGGTGAACAGGGCCGCCCGCAGCAGCGGGCCGCGTGCGAGGTCGAAGCCGGTGTGCAGGTCGTCGGCGGCCTTCTCCATCGCCGTGTCGGCGTCGGTGGCGGTGAGGCCGCCGAGGTCGTGGCGGGTCAGGAGCCCGTCGCGGTCGGTGTCGTCCGCGGGCGGGTTGTACTGGCGCCAGCCGTCCTGGCCGGCGGTGAAGCGCATGCGCAGGGCGTCGTGGTGGTCGAGCAGGGCGTTGAGGGCGGTTTCCAGGGCGGTGGCGTCGACGCCGGGGGCGAGTTCCACCAGCAGGGACTGGTTGAAGTGGGCGTGGCTGGCGCGCTGTCCGGTCAGGAACCATTCCTGGATCGGGGTGAGCGGCACGTCCCCGCTCACCGCCTCCTCCCCGGTGTGCCGGGGGGCGGTGGTGACGACGCCGGCCAGTTCGGCGACGGTCTGGTGGGTGAACAGGTCGCGGGTGGTCACGTGCAGTCCGTCGCGTCGCAGCCGGGAGACGACCTGCATGCTGAGGACGGAGTCGCCGCCGAGGTGGAAGAAATTGTCGTGCGCCCCGACGTCGGCGACGCCGAGGACGTCGCCCCAGATGCGGGCGATACGGCGTTCGGTGTCGGTGCGCGGCGGCGTGTGCGGCCCGGTGGCGGTGTGCGCGGGCCCGGGTTCGGGCAGCGCGTTGCGGTCGGTCTTGCCGTTCGGGGTGAGCGGCAGCCGGTCCAGCGGCACGAACGCCGAGGGGATCATGTGCGCCGGGAGCAGTCCGGCGAGGTGGTCGCGCAGTTCGGATACGGGCAGGTCCTCGGAGGTGCCCTCGGCGGGTACGACGTGGGCGACCAGGCGTGCGTCGGATCGGCCGTCCGGATCGCTGCCGCCGGCGCGGACGGTGACCACCGCGTCGCGCACCAGCGGGCTGCCGCGCAGCGCGCTCTCGATCTCGCCGGGTTCGATGCGGAAGCCGCGCAGTTTGAGCTGGGCGTCGGCGCGTCCGGCGAAGCGCAGGTCGCCGCTCGCGTCCCAGCGGGCGCGGTCGCCGGTGCGGTACATGCGCTCCCCGGGGGCGCCGAACGGGTCGGCGACGAAGCGGGAGGCGGTCAGGCCGGGCCGGTGGAGGTAGCCGCGGGCCAGTCCGGGTCCGGAGACGTAGAGGTCGCCGGTGACGCCGGGCGGGACGGGGCGCAGGGCGGCGTCGAGGACGTGGACGCGGGTGGCGCCGGCCGGGCGTCCGATGGGCGGGGCGCCGGCGGCCGGGGTGAGCGGGCCGGTCCAGGTGGCGACGACGGTGGCCTCGGTGGGGCCGTACGAGTTGATCATCCGTCGGCCGGGGGCCCACCGTTCGACGAGGTGGGCGGGGCAGGCCTCGGCGCCGACGATGAGGGTGCGCAGGTGCGGCAGGGCGTCGGCGGTGCCCGGGTCGACCGTCGCGAGGGCGGCGGGCGGGATCAGGGTGTGGCTGACGCGCCGCCCGGCGAGGACCTCGGCGAGGCGCTCGCCGACGAGGGGGCCCTCCTCCCCGGTGAACAGGGTGGCGCCGCTGAGCAGCGACACGCACAGCTCCAGCACCGAGGCGTCGAAGCTGGGTGAGGCGAACTGCAGGACCCGGTCGCCAGGACCCGCGTCGTAGCGGTCGGCGGCTGACGCGGCGAAGGCGGCGAGGCCGCGGTGCGTCACCGTGACGCCCTTCGGGGTGCCGGTGGAGCCGGAGGTGTAGATCACGTACGCCGGGTGGTCGACGGTCAGCGGGGAGGTGCGGTCGACGTCCGTGGGCGCGGTGTCCGGTCCGTCGGCGTCCCACACGGCGGCCGGGTCGTCCAGGACGAGCCAGGCGCCGGCGTCGCGGAGCATGAACTCCCGGCGCTGCTGCGGATAGTCCGGGTCGACGGGCAGGAAGGCGCCGCCGGCCTTGGTGACGGCGAGCTGCGCCACCACCGTCTCCGTGCTGCGGGGCAGGGCCAGGGCCACGATCCGCTCGGGTCCCACGCCCCGGGCGATGAGGCGGTGCGCCAGCCGGTTGGCGGCGCGTTCGACGTGCGCGTACGTCAGCTCCCGGCCGTCGGCGTCGGCCAGGGCGAGGGCGTCGGGGGTGTGCGCGGCCTGGCGTTCGAACAGCTCGGGCAGGGTGGCCGGCGGGACCGGGCGGGCGGTGGCGCGGCCCTGGTCGAGCACGGCCTTGAGCGTCTCGTCCGTGGCGAGGGGCAGGGCGCCCACGGGCCGGTCGGGGTCGTCGGCGACGGCGGTCAGCAGGGTGCCGAGCTGGTCGGCCATGCGTTCGGCGGTAGCCGTGTCGAACAGGTCGGTGTTGTAGGTGAGGACGCCGTGCAGTTCACCGGTGCCGGTCTCGGCGAACTCCAGGGTGAGGTCGAACGCGGCGTGCCGCAGCTCGCTGTCGACGTCGGTGACCTCCAGGCCGGGCAGGTCGAGGGCGGCGGCCGGGGCGTTCTGGAGGACGACCATGACCTGGAACAGCGGGGTGCGGCTGGTGTCGCGGACCGGCTGGACCTCGTCCACGACCTGCTCGAACGGCGCCTCCTGGTGGGCGAAGGCGTCCAGGACGGTGCCGCGGACCTCGTCGAGGAACTCGGGGAACGGCCGGCCGGGCGTGACGCGGGAGCGCAGCACGAGCGTGTTGACGAAGAACCCGACGAGGTGCTGGACCTCGGCGCGGTCCCGGCCGGAGGTGACCGTGCCGACGGTGATGTCCTCACCGCCGGTCAGCCGGGCCAGGTAGGCCTGGGCGGCGGCGACCAGCGTGGTGAACAGGGTGGCCTGCCGGTCGCGGCCCACCCGGGCGAGGCGGCGGGTCGTCTCGCGGGGCAGGGAGAGCCGTACGGAGGCGCCGTGGTGGGTGCGCACCGCCGGACGGGGCCGGTCGGTGGGCAGGCCCAGCGTCTCCAGCCCTGTCAGGTGCTCCTTCCAGTACCCGAGGTGGTCGTCCGTGCCGCGCCCGCGCTGCCAGTGCGCGTAGTCGGCGTACTGCACCGGCAGCGGTGGCAACGCGTCCGTCTCCACGCCGAGTTCGGCGCGGTAGAAGTGGGCGAGGTCGCCGGTGAGCACGCCGGTGGACCAGCCGTCGGTGACGATGTGGTGCAGGGTCAGCGTCAGGACGTGCTCGTCGTCCGCGAGCCTGATCAGACCCGTGTGCAGGAGCGGGCCGCGCCGCAGGTCGAACGTGCGGGCGCGTTCGGCGTCCAGCAGGTCCGCGAGCCGGGCGTCGCGTTCGCCTCCGGTGAGCTGCGACACGTCGTGCAGGGTCAGCGGCACGTCCCCGGCCGGGTGGACGATCTGCACGCCGTGGCCGTCGACCGCGTCGAAGGTGGTGCGCAGCGCCTCGTGCCGCTCGACCAGGGCGCGCAGGGCCGCGGTGAGGGCGGGCACCTCGAGCCGGCCGCGCAGCCGCAGGGCCAGCGCGGTGACGTACTCGCCGCTGCCCGGCGCGAACTCCTCCAGGAACCAGAGGCGTTGCTGGGCGTACGACATCGGGGCGGGCGTGTCCCGGGTGACCGGGACGATCGCGGCAGGGGCGGTGCCGACGGGGTGTTCCTCGGTGAGCAGGGCGGCGAGGGCCTCGGGGGTCGGGTGGGTGAACACCGCACGCGGGGACAGTTCGGTGCCGAACGCCTCGGAGAGGCGGACGGCGAGGCGGATGCTGAGGATGGAGTCGCCGCCGAGCTGGAAGAAGTCGTCCCGCACGCCGGGGCGCGGCACGGACAGGACGTCGGCGAAGACCTCCACCGTGCGGCGCTCGGCGTCGGTGCGCGGCTCGGCCGACGTGTCCTGTACCCCGCTCGCGGGTTCCGGAGCGGGCAGGGCCGCCCTGTCCACCTTGCCGTTGCGGCTGAGCGGCAGGGCGGGCAGGACGACGAACGCCGACGGCACGAGGTAGTCCGGCAGGGAGCGCCGAGCGAACTCCCGCAGGGGGGTGACATCTTCGGTGCCGACCACGTAGGCGACCAGGCGGCGGCTGCCGGGCCGGTCCTCGCGGGCGAGCACGGTCACGTCGGTGACGCCGGGGTGTCCCGCGAGGACGGCCTCGACCTCACCCGGCTCGACGCGGAAGCCACGGATCTTCACCTGGTCGTCGGCGCGGCCGAGGAACTCGACGGTGCCGTCGGGGCGGCGGCGGACCAGGTCGCCGGTGCGGTACATGCGGCTGCCGGACGGGCCGGCCGGGTCGGCCAGGAAGCGGGCCGCGGTGTCACCGGGGCGGCCCAGGTAGCCGCGGGCCACGCCCTCGCCGGCGAGGTACAGCTCGCCCGGGCAGCCGGGCGGCACGGGCCGCAACCGGCCGTCGAGGACGTGCACGCGCATGTCGTCGAGCGGGTGGCCGATGGGCACGGTGTCCGGGACGGTGGCCGCGTCGGTGAGGGCGGACGACGTGGCGAACGTCGTCGTCTCGGTGGGGCCGTAGCCGTCCACGACGGTCAGGCCCGGGCAGGCGGCCAGGACGCGGCGTACGGCAGCGGCCGGCACGACGTCGCCGCCGGTCCACACCTGGCGCAGTCCGGCGAAGCAGTCCGGCGCGTCCTGCGCCAGCAGCCGGAACAGGCCCGCGGTCAGCCACAACGCGCTCAGACCCGTGTCGCGCACCAACTGCCGCAACAGCGCGGCGTCCAGCGGCCGTGAGGGGGCCACGACGACGCAGCCGCCGGTGAGCAGCGGCGCCCACACCTCGAAGGTGGCGGCGTCGAAGGCCACCGGGGAGTGCAGCAGCACCCGGTCGCACACACCGCCGGTGAAGCGGCTGTCGGTGGCGAGGGCGGCCACGTCGCGGTGGCGTACGGCGACGGCCTTCGGTTCGCCGGTCGACCCGGAGGTGAACATCACGTAGGCGAGCCGGTCGGGGTCGGCCGGTGCGGCGACGGGCGCGTCCGGCAGGGGAGTCCGCGCGCCGGTGACGTCCTCGGCGGACAGGACCGTCGCTCCCGCGCGCTCGATCAGCGTGCGGCGCCGGTCCTCGGGGGCGCGGGCGTCCACGGGCACATAGGCGCCGCCCGCCTTGAGGACGGCGAGCTGGGCGACGACGAGTTCGGCACCGCGGTCCGTCAACAGGGCCACCCGGTCCTCGGCCCGCAGTCCGCCGGCGAGGAGCCGGGAGGCCACGGCGTCGGACCAGTCGTCCACCTGGCGGTACGTCAGCTCGGTGTCGCCGTCGCGCAGCGCGGGCGCTTCAGGCGTGCGGCGGACCTGCTCGGCGAACAGGGCGACGGGGCTGCTCGGTTCGGTCCGGCGGGCGGTGGTGTTCCACCGCCCGAGCAGGGCGCGGTCGTCCTCGGTCAGCGCGTCCAGGCCGGTCACGTCCGCGTCGGTCTCCAGCGCGTCGGCGAGGGCGCGCAGGACGGCGGTGAGGCGGTCCGCGAGGCGTTCGGCCGTGTCCGTGTCGAACAGGCCGTCGTCGTAGGCGAGGTCGAGGCCGAGGCGGTCGCCGAGGTGGGCGCGCAGGCACAGCGGGAAGGTGGGCGCGTCCTCGGCGCGCACCTCCTCGACCTGTACGCCCGTGCGAGCGGTGGCGGATTCGTCGACGGGATAGTTCTCGAACACCACCATGCTGTCGAACAGCGCCTCACCGGCCGGGACCTCGCTCAGCGCCTGGATGCGGGGCAGGGCGAGGAAGTCGAAGCGCCGGGTGTCGCTCTGGTGCTCCTGCACCGCGCGCAGCCAGGACGCCGCTCCCCCGCCCTCGACCCGGACGCGGGTGGGCACGGTGTTGATGAACATGCCGATCATCGACTCCACGCCGGGCAGTTCGGCCGGGCGCCCGGAGACGGTGGTGCCGAACACGACGTCGTCGCGGCCGCTGTGGCGGGCCAGGAGCAGCGCCCAGGCGCCCTCGATGACGGTGTTCACCGTGAGCCCGGCGCGGGCGGCGCCCTGCCGGAGCCGCGCGGAGAGGTGCTCGTCCAGTCGCCGGCTGGTGAGGGCGGCGGCGCGGGCGCGGTGCTCCTCGGTGGGCGTGCGGTCGTAGGGCAGCGGGGTGCGGACGGGGAACCCGGCGAGGGTCTCGGCCCAGTGCGCCTCGGCGGCGGCCTCGTCCTGGTCGTGCAGCCAGCGCAGGAAGTCGGCGAACGGACGCCGGACCGGTGCGGGGGCCGATCGGCCGCCGGTGAGGGCGGCGTAGCGCTCGCACACCTCGGTGAGGAGCTGCCCGGTGCTCCAGCCGTCCAGGATGAGGTGGTGGGAGGACCACAGCAGCAGTACCTCGTCGCCGGGCAGTGCGGCCAGGGTGATGCGGGTGAGCGGTGCGGTGGTCAGGTCCATGCCCGCCGCGCGGTCGGCGGCCAGCAGGTCCCCGGTGGCCGCCGCGCGCTCCTCGGGCGTGAGGTGTCGCCAGTCCAGGTGGGTGACGGGCAGCTCCACGCGCCGGTGCACGACCTGCACGGGGTGCGGCAGGCCCTGCCAGTGGACGCTGGTGCGCAGGGCCTCGGTGCGGTCGGCGACCTGCTGCCAGGCCGCGGCGAAGCGCCGCGCGTCGCTCACCCCGGCCAGGCGGACGGCCACGCGGTCCGAGTAGGCGCCCGACGTGTCCACCAGGCCGTGGAAGAGCATGCCGGCCTGCAGCGGTGTCAGCGGCAGGACGTCGGCGACGTGCCGGCCGTCGCCCACCAGGCGGTCCAGCTCCCGCTGGCCGAGCCCGGCCAGCGGGAAGTCGGACGGGGTGCGGCCGCCCGCGTCCGGGGAGGCGCAGTGGGCCGCGATCTCGCGCAGCGCCGCGCACATCTCCTCGGCGAGCGCCCGGACGGTGGACCCGTCGTAGACGGCCGGCGGGTAGGTCCAGCCGAGTTCGAGCCGGCCGTCCTGCACCACGCCGGTGATGTCCAGCAGGTAGGGCCGGGGGGCGTCGGGGTCGGTGTCGGACCCGGCCGGGGGCAGGGCGGCGCCGTACAGGCCGCTGCCGCCCGCGTCGGCGTCCCACTGGCCGTGGTAGTTGAAGCCGACCCGCGGTGCCGGGGCGCCGGCCAGCGGGCTGTCGGGCAGCAGGTGGCGCAGCGCGCCGTGGCTCAGGCCGTGCAGGGGCACCGCGCGCAGCTGCTCCTTGACCGAGCGGAGGGTGTCGTGCCAGCCGGCGTCGGGGGCGACGGTCAGCGCGAGCGGGAACTCGGCGGTGAACCAGCCGACCGTCCGGGACAGGTCCAGGTCGTCGAAGAGGTCCTCGCGGCCGTGGCCCTCCACGCCGACCAGCACGCTGTCACGCCCGCACCAGCGGGCCAGGGTGCGGCCGAGGGCACTGAGCAGGACGTCGTTGACCTGGGTGCGGTAGACCTCCGGGACCTGGCGGAGCAGGGCCTCGGTGGTCTCCGGTTCCAGTTCCACGGTGACCGTGGCGGCGGTGCCGTGGGTGTTGGGACCGGGGCGGCCCGCGGGCAGCTCGGCGGGGGCCTCGGCGGTACGCCGCCAGTGGTCGAGGTCGCCGTCCAGGGCGCCGGAGCGGGTGTGGGCCTCCAGCCGCGCCGCCCAGTGGCCGTAGGCGGTGGTGGCCGGGGGCAGTTCGACGGGGTGTCCGGCGGCGGCCTGCCGGTGGGCGGTCTCCAGGTCGGCCAGCAGGATCCGCCAGGAGACGCCGTCGACAACCAAGTGGTGTACGACGAACAGCAGTTGGCAGGGCGCGTCCGGGCCGCGGTCGAGGACGAGGACGCGCGCCGTCCGGCCCTCGGTGGGGTCGAGTGCGGCGCGTGCCTCGTCCGCGAGGCGGGCCGCCTCGGATTCCAGAGCGGGGCCGTCGAGGCCGGTCACGTCGTGCAGGGTGACGGTGCCGTCCGGGACGCCGGGCAGGACCTCCTGACGCCAGCCGTCCTCGGTGCGGCGGAAGCGGGTGCGCAGGGCGGGGTGGTGCCGTACGAGGGCATCGGCGGCGGTGCGCAGGGCGGACAGGTCGGTGCCGGGGGCGAGTTCGAGGCGCTGCGACATGGTGAAGCGCAGCGGGTCGCCAGGGCTGCGGCCGTCGAGGTACCAGCGCTGGATGGGGGTGAGCGGCGCCTCGGCGGGCGCGGTCGTGTCGGTGGTGACCGGCGTCGACTCGGTGACGTGCAGGGCGAGTTCGGCGACGGTCTGGTGGCGGAAGACGTCCTTGGTGGTCAGCGCGAGACCGGCCTGGCGGGCCCGGGAGACGATCTGGATGCTGAGGATCGAGTCGCCGCCGAGCGCGAAGAAGTTGTCGCGCGCGCCGATCCGTTCGACGCGCAGGACGTCCGCCCAGATCGTCGCGAGGGTCTGCTCGGTGCCGGGGCGGGGCGCCACGTAGGTTTCCGTGGTGTCGGGTTGGGCGGGCGGAGCAGGCAGGGCGCGGCGGTCGGTCTTGCCGCTGGTGGTGCGCGGAATCCGGGTCAGCGGCACGAACGCCGCGGGCACCATGTGGTCCGGCAGGGTGCGGCGCAGCGCGAGGCGCAGTTCGTCGGCGGCCGGGGCGGTGTCCCCGGCGGGCACCAGGTAGGCCACGAGCATCTGGCGGCCGGCGTGGTCGCGTGCCGTGACGACGGCGTCGGCGACGTCCGGGCGGGCGAGCAGCGCGGCTTCGATCTCGCCGGGTTCGATGCGGAAGCCGCGGATCTTGATCTGTTCGTCGGCGCGGCCCAGGAACTCCAGCACTCCCCGTGCGTCGCGGCGGGCGCGGTCGCCGGTGCGGTACATCCGCTCCCCCGGCGCGCCGAACGGGTCGGCGAGGAACCGCGCGGCGGTCAGGCCGGGGCGGTTCAGGTAGCCGCGGGCGACCTGGGCGCCGGCGAGGTACAGCTCGCCGGGCGTGCCGGGCGGCACCGGGCGCAGGGCGCCGTCGAGGACGTAGGCGCGCAGGTTGGCGCCGGGCCGTCCGATGACCGGCCGGTCGGGGCGGTCGGTGACGCGGCCGTAGGTGGCGTCGACCGTGCACTCGGTGGGGCCGTACATGTTGTAGGCGGTGACGCCGAGTTCGGCGGCGGCGCACAGGTCGCGCCAGGTGCCGGGGCCGGTCGCCTCGCCGCCGACGAGCAGGACGCGGGGGTGGTGGCGGCCGGGGGCGAGCAGGCCCGCGGCGAGGAGTTCGCGCAGGAAGGACGGGGTGACGTTGACCAGGTCCAGGTTCCGTTCGGCGATCTGCGCGCAGAACGCCTCGGGGTCCAGGCGCACGTCCTCGTCGATGAGGTGGACCTCCTGGCCGAGGGCGAGCAGCAGCGGGCCCTCCCAGGAGGTGTCGAAGGAGAACGAGGCGCTGAGCGCGGCGCGCAGCCGCCGCCCGTCCGCGGTGTGCGGGGCGACGAGCCCTTCGCGGTGGTCGTGGCAGAGGTTGACCAGGTGCCGGTGTTCCACGACGACGCCCTTGGGGCGGCCGGTGGAGCCGGAGGTGTAGATCATGTACGCGGCGTGCTGCGGGAGCAGCGGGGCCGGGCGCTCGCGGTCGGTGGGGTCGTGGGCGGGCAGCCGGTCCCACGGGGTGGCGCGCAGCGTGTCGGCGGTGAGCACCGTGTGCGGGGCGGCGTCCTCAAGGAGCCCGGCGGCGCGTTCGGCGGGCAGGTCGGGGTCGAGGTGGAGCAGGGTGGCGCCGGACTTGGCGACGGCGAGCACCGCGACCACCAGCTCGGAGGTGCGCGGCAGCCGGACGGCCACCACCCGTTCGGGTCCGGCGCCCAGGGCCAGCAGGTGGTGGGCGAGCCGGTTCGCGCGGTCGTTCAGGACGGCGAAGTCGAGGGTGGCGTCGCGGGCGACCAGCGCGGTGGCGTGCGGGGTGCGGGCGGCCTGGGCCTCGAACAGGGCGGGGAAGGTGGTGTCCGGGACGGTCAGGTGGGCTCCCTGGCCGTCGTGCAGCACCCGCCGCCGTTCGTCGGCGGTCATCAGCTCCAGCGCCCGTACCTCACGGTCCGGTTCCCGCACCGCCGCCTCCAGCAGCAGGCGCAGGCGGGCGGCCAGGCCGCGGACGGTGTCCTCGTCGAACAGGCCGGTGTCGTACTCCAGGTGGCCGGTGACGCCGCCGTCGCCCTCGACGAAGTCGAAGGCCAGGTCGAAGGTGGCGTGCCGGACCGGCGGCAGGAGCGGCTCGGTGTCCAGGCCGGGCAGCTCGGGTGCCTCGGCGCCCAGGTTGTGCAGGGCGACCATGACCTGGAACAGGGGGGTGCGGCTGGTGTCGCGTTCGGGCTGGAGGGCGTCCACCAGCCGTTCGAAGGGCACGTCCTGGTGGGCGAAGGCGTCCAGGACGGTTCCGCGCACCTGTTCGAGCAGAGCGCGGAACGACGTTCCGGGCCGGACCCCGTTGCGCAGCACCAGGGTGTTGACGAACATGCCGACGACGTCGTGCAGTTCGGGGCGCTCGCGGCCGGCGGTGACGGTGCCGACGGCGAAGTCGTCCTGGTCCGCCCAGCGGGACAGCAGGACCGTGCAGCCGGCGAGCAGGGTCATGTAGAGGGTGGCGTCGGCCTCACGCCCCCGTTCGCGCAGCCGGTCGGTCAGCTCGGCGGGCAGCGTGAAGGTCACGAGCGCGCCGTCGCGGGAACGGACGGCGGGACGCGGTCGGTCGGTCGGCAGCTCCAGCGGCGGTACGCCGGCCAGCTGTTCGCGCCAGTGGGCGAGTTGCCGCTCGGCCTGGTCGGTGCGGGCGCGCTGCCAGGCGGCGTGGTCGGCGTAGCGCACGGGCAGGTCCGGGAGTTCGGGCCGGCGGCCCTCGTGGGCAGCCGCGTAGAGCTCGCCGAGGTCCCGGCCGAGGACGCCGAGCGACCAGCCGTCGGTGACGATGTGGTGGACGGCGAGGGCCAGCACGTGCTCGTCGGCCGCGGTGCGGGCGAGGCGGGCGCGCAGCAGCGGCCCGGTCGCCAGGTCGAACGGCGTGGCGGCCTCGCGGTCCAGCAGTTCCTCCAGCGCGGCCCGCGAGTCGGGGGCGGCGGTGAGGTCGTCCACGGCCAGGGCGGCCGGATGCGGCGGGTGCACCACCTGCCGGGGCTGTCCGTCCTGTTCGGTGAAGGTGGTGCGCAGGGATTCGTGGCGGGCGACGAGGCCGTCCAGGGCGGTGCGCAGGGCCGGCTCGTCGAGCGGGCCGCGCAGGCGCAGCACGGACAGCGTCGTGTACTCGGTGCTGCCGGGCTCGAACCGGTCGAGGAACCAGAGGCGTTGCTGGGCGTACGACAGCGGCGCCGGGGTCTCGGGGGCGGTCGCCGTGATCGCGTCGACGGGGGCGGCGGAGGTGTCGCCCACCGGGTCGCCGAGTTCGGCGGCGAGCGCGGACACGGTGCTGTGGGTGAACAGCACGCGCGGGGACACGTCGGGGCCGAACGCGGCGCGCAGCCGGGCGGTGACGCGGACGGCGAGGATGGAGTCGCCGCCGAGCGCGAAGAAGTCGTCCCCGGCGTGCACCTCCTCGATGCCGAGGACGTCCGCCCAGGCGGCGGCGACGGCCCGTTCGGCGGGGGTGCGCGGTGCGGTCCGGTCGGTGTCGGCGGCATAGCCGTCCGCCGTCGGGGCGGGCAGGGCACGCCGGTCGAGCTTGCCGTTGACGGTGAGCGGGAGGGTGTCCATCGGGACGTAGGCGGCGGGCACCATGTGGGCGGGCAGCAGCCGTTCCAGATGGGCGCGCAGCTCGGCCGCCACGGGGGTCGCGTCGCCGGTGCCGACGACGTGCGCCACGAGGCGGCGGGTGCCGGAGGCGTCCTCGAACACGCCGACGGCGGCGTCGGCGACCCCGGGGTGGGTGTGCAGGGCGGCCTCGATCTCGCCGGGCTCGATGCGGTACCCGCGGATCTTCACCTGGGCGTCCGCGCGGCCCAGGTACTCCAGGGTGCCGTCCGGCCGCCACTTCGCCCGGTCGCCGGTGCGGTACATACGGCTGCCGGCCGGGCCGAACGGGTCGGCGAGGAACCGGGTGGCGGTCAGGCCGGGGCGGCCCAGGTAACCGCGGGCCAGGCCCTCCCCAGCCACGTACAGCTCGCCGGTCGCGCCCGGCGGCAGAGGGGACAGGCCCGCGTCGAGCACGTACACCCTGAGGTCGGGTATCGCGACGCCGATGGGGCTCGCGGGGCCGTGCGCGGCGGTGGCGGGGCCGAGCGGGGCGTGGGTGACGTGCACGGTGGTCTCGGTGATGCCGTACATGTTGACCAGGCGCGGGGTGTCGGCCGGGTGGCGGGCCCACCAGTCGGTGAGCCGGCCGACGTCGAGGGCCTCACCGCCGAAGATCACCGTGCGCAGGGCGAGACGGGCGCCGGTGCCGGGGTGTTCGGCGTCGGCGCGCACCAGCGGGTAGAAAGCGGACGGCGTCTGGTTGAGGACGGTGACCCCTTCGTCGGCCAGGAGCCGCAGGAAGTCCTCCGGGGAGCGGGCGGTCTCGTCGGGCACGACGACGAGCCGGCCGCCGTGCAGCAGCGGGCCCCACAGCTCCCACACGGAGAAGTCGAACGCGTAGGAGTGGAACAGCGTCCACACGTCGTCCGGGCCGAAGTCGAACCACGGGCGGGTCCGGGTGAACAGCCGCACCACGTTGGCGTGCGGGATCACCACGCCCTTGGGGCGGCCGGTGGAGCCGGAGGTGTAGATGGCGTAGGCGGGGCTCTCCGGCAGGGGGCGGCGGGCCGGGGCGGGGCCGGTGGTCGGGCGCCGGGTGAGGCCGGCCTCCTCGTCCGGGGCGTCGAGGAGGACGACGGGCACACCGGTGCCGTCGAGGCGGGCCGCGGTGCCGGTGGTGGTCACCAGGGTGACGGGCGTGGCGTCGGTGAGGAGGTGGGTGATGCGTTCGGCGGGCGAGTTGGGGTCGATCGGCAGGTAGGCGGCGCCGGTCTTCAGTACGGCCAGGACCGCGACGACCTGGTCGAGGGAGCGGGGCAGCGCGAGGGCGACGAACCGCTCGGGTCCGGCGCCCAGTTCGGCGAGCCGGTGGGCGAGGCGGCCGGCGCGGGCGTCGAGGGTCGCGTAGTCCAGGTGCTCGGTGCCGCAGGTGACGGCGACGGCGCCGGGGGTGCGGGCGGCCTGCGCCTCGAACAGGTCCACCAGCGTCTCGGCGGGGCGGCCGGACGCGGTGCCGTTCCAGTCGGTGAGGATCCGGTGCCGTTCCCCGGCCGTCGTCCAGGCCAGGGCGCGCAGCGGCCGGCCGGTGCCGTCGGCGAGCCCGGTCAGGAGCAGGCAGAGCCGGTCGGCGAGAGCGCGGACGGTGGCCGCGTCGAACAGGTCCGGGTCGTAGGCGAGGTCGAAGCCGAGGCGTTCCCCGTGGTAGGCGCGCAGGACGAGGGGGTAGTTGGTGGCGTCGCGGGAGGACACGTCGGCCAGGCGGATCCCGGACCCGGCGGTGCGGGCCTCGTCGAAGGGATAGTTCTCGAAGGCGACCATGCTGTGGAAGAGCGGGCTGCCGGACGGCACGTCGCTCAGCTGGGTCAGCTCGGCGAGCGAGGCGGCGGCGAACCGTCTCGACTCGGCCTGGGCGTCCTGGAGTTCGCGCAGCCAGGCCCCGGCGGGGCGGGCGGGGTCGACGCGGACGCGGGTGGGCACGGTGTTGATGAACATGCCGACCATCGACTCGACACCGGGCAGGTCGTCGGGGCGCCCGGAGACGGTGGTGCCGAACAGCACGTCGTCCTGGGCGGCGTAGCGGGACAGCAGCAGGGCCCAGGCGCCCTGGACGACCGTGTTGAGGGTGAGTCCGGCCTCGCGGGCGGTGCGCGCGAGGCGGGCCGACGCCTCCGCGTCCAGGCCGGCCGTGTGCAGTGCGGCGGAGCGGGCCCGGTGGGCCTCGCGCAGGGGGCGGTCGGCGGGCAGCGGGGTGGGTTCGGCGAACCCGGCGAGGACGTTCTGCCAGTGGGCGCGGGCGGCGCCGGGGTCCTGTTCGGCGAGCCAGCGCACGTAGTCGCCGAAGGGGCGCCGCAGCGGCGGCCGGGTCTCGGTGCCCGCGGTGAGCGCGGCGTACTCCTCGCACACCTCGGTCAGCACCTGGGCGAGGCTCCAGCCGTCCAGGACGATGTGGTGGGACGTCCACAGCAGGTGCAGCCGGGCGTCGGGCAGCCGGACCAGGGTGAGCCGCATCAGCGGCGCCGCGGCGAGGTCGATGCCCCGGGCCAGGTCGTCGGCGCGCAGCCGGGCCAGGCGCTCGGCGCGTTCCACCTCGTCCAGCTCGCGCCAGTCGAGGTGGGTGACCGGCACCCGGACGTCGCGGCGCACGACCTGGAGGGGTACGGGCACGTCCTCCCAGACGACGCAGGTGCGCAGGGCCGGGGTGCGGTCGGTGACGCGCTGCCAGGCGACGGCGAAGGCGTGCGGGTCGGCGACGCCGTCGAGGAGCAGGGCGGCCTGGTCGACGTAGACGTCGTCGGGGCCGCCGACCAGCCGGTGGAAGAGCATGCCCTCCTGGAGCGGGGTGAGCGGCAGCACGTCCTCCACGTCGCGGCCGTCGCCGACGAGGCGGTCCAGGCGGTCCTGGTCGAGGCGGGCCAGCGGGAAGTCGGACGGGGTGCGGCCGCCCGCGCCGGGCAGGGCGCAGTGCTCCGTGATCGCGGCGAGCGCGCCGGTCATGCCGTCGGCGAGGGCTCGGACGGTGGCCTCGTCGTGGACCTGGTCGCTGTAGTGCCAGGTGAGGTGGAGTTCGCCGTCGGTGACCACGGCGGAGACGTCCAGCAGGTGGTCGAGCGGGGTGTCCGGGGCGATGTCGCGGCCGGGCGTCTCGCCCGCCGGGGCGAAGTCGCCACCGTCGGCGGCCTCCCACTGGCCGTGGTAGTTGAAGCTGATCTGCGGCAGCGGCACGTCCTTCAGTGCGCGGGCGGCCGGGTCGGGCGAGCCGAGGCGGGCGAGGGCCTCGTAGCTCAGGCCGTGCCGGGGCACGGACCGCAGCCGCTCCTTCACCGCCTTGAGGGTCGCGCCCCAGTCGGGTGCCCCGGGCGGCCCGGCGGGCGCGAGGGTGACGGGGTACTGGGCGGTGAACCAGCCCACCGTGCGGGACAGGTCCAGAGTGTCGTCCTCGCGGCCGTGGCCCTCCAGCAGGACGGTCACCCGCTCCGCGCCCGTCCAGTCGGCGAGGACCCGGCTCAGCGCGCCGAGCAGCACGTCGTTGACCTGGGTGCGGTAGACGGCGGGCACCCGGCGCAGCAGCGCCTCGGTGGTGGCGCGGTCCACGCGGGCGTCGAGGGTGCGGACCGAGCCGGCCGGCGGGGTGCCGGGGCGGTCCACGGGCAGCGGGGTGCGGGGCTCGGCGGCCTCGGCCGTCCAGTGCGGCAGGTCGGCGTCGAGGTCGCCGTCGCGGACCCGGCGCGCGAGGTGCGCGGCCCAGTCGGTGAACGGCGTGGCGACGGGCTCCAGCCGGACCGCCTCTCCCCCGGCGGTCTGCCGGTAGGCCTCGGCGAGGTCGGCGAGCAGGATCCGCCAGGAGACGCTGTCCACCGCCAAGTGATGAGCGGCTACGAAGAGTTGGGGACGATCACCGGCGCGCGTGAACAGGGCGGCGCGCAGCAGGGCGCCGGTCTCGGGGTCAAGGGCGGCGCGGGCGGCCGTGGCGGCCCGTTCGCGCTGCGCCGCCGGGTCGGCGGCGCCGGTGAGGTCGTGGTGGGTGAGCAGGCCGGTGGCCGGGCCCTCGCCGGGGTGCTGCCGCCAGGTGTCGTCCGAGCGGGCGAACCGGGTGCGCAGCGCCGGGTGGTGGGCGGCCAGCGCCTCCAGGGCGCGCTCCAGCGCAGGCTTGTCGAGGTCGTGCGGCAGGTTCAGCAGCATCGACATGCTGAAGTGCCGCAGCGGTCCGTGGGTGGCGAAGAACCACTCCTGTACGGGGGTCAGCGGCGCCGGACCCTCCTCGGCGGGACGCCGGGGCGCGGGCACCTGCGCGGTGCGCACGGACGCGGCGGCGGCGAGGTCGGCGACGGTCTGGTGGCGGAAGACGTCCCGCGAGGTCAGGTGCAGCCCGGCCGCGCGGGCGCGGGAGACGGCCTGGATGCTGAGGATGGAGTCGCCGCCCAGTTCGAAGAAATTGTCCGTGACGCCGACCCGGCGCGCGCCCAGCACCTCGGCCCAGATGCGGGCGAGGGTCTCCTCCTCGGGGGTGCGCGGGGCGACGAACTCCCGCTCCCCGACGCCTTCGAGGTCGGGCGCGGGCAGGGCGCGCCGGTCGACCTTGCCGCTGACGGTCATCGGCAGGGCGTCGAGCACGGTGAAGGAGGACGGCACCATGTGGTCGGGCAGCGTCCGCCGCAGGGCGGCCCGTACCTCGCCCGGGGCGGGCGGGGCGGCGGGGTCGGCGGGGACGAGGTGGGCGGCGAGCCGGGCGTGGCCGTGCGGGTCGGTAACGGCGACGACCGCGGCGGCGGCGACCCCGGGCAGGTCGGTCAGGGCCGCCTCGACCTCGCCGGGCTCGATGCGGTGGCCGCGCACCTTGACCTGGTCGTCGGCGCGCCCCAGGTAGTCCAGACGTCCGTCGGCGCTCCAGCGAGCCAGGTCGCCGGTGCGGTACATGCGGGCGCCGGGCGGGCCGAACGGGTCGGGCAGGAACCGGGCGGCCGTCAGTCCCGGCCGCCCGCTGTAACCGCGGGCCAGTTGCACTCCGGCCAGGTACAGCTCGCCGCCGACGCCGGGCGGAACGGGACGGAGCCGGTCGTCGAGGACGTAGGCGCGCACATTGGGCAGCGGCCGGCCCACGGTCGGCCGGCCGTCGCCGGCTATCCGGCAGGCCAGCGCGTCGACGGTGCACTCGGTGGGCCCGTAGAAGTTGTACGCGGCGACGTCCCGCCGCGCCGCCAGCTCCCGCCACAGCGCGGGTCCGACGGCCTCGCCGCCGAGCATGAGGACGCGCGGGTGGTGACGGGGGTCGGTGAGCAGCCCGGCGGGCAGCAGCTGGCGCAGGTAAGTGGGGGTGAGGTCGAGGAAGTCGATGCGGTGCTCGACGACGTACTCGACCAGGGCGGCGGCGTCCAGCCGGGTCGTCTCGTCGACCAGGTGCAGCGGGTGGCCGTCGGCCATCAGCAGCAAGCCCTCCAGGGAGGTGTCGAAGGAGAACGACGCCGTGAGCGCCACCCGCAGCGGCCCGCCGCCCGTCTCGGCGACGAAGCCCTCGCGGTGGCCCGCGAGGAGGTTCGCCGCGGACCGGTGTGTCACGGTCACGCCCTTGGGGCGGCCGGTGGAGCCGGAGGTGTAGATGACGTAGGCGGTGGTGTCGGGGTGGGGGGGCGCCGACGGAGCGTCGGCGGCGCCGTCTTGAGCGTCGTCCGCCTCCCGCAGCGCGGTCTCGTCGAGGACGAGGGCGGGCCGGGCGTCGTCCAGCAGGAACCGCACCCGGTCCTCGGGCAGCGCCGGGTCCAGGGGCAGGTAGCCTGCGCCGGCCTTCCAGACGGCGAGGATCGCCACGATCATGTCGGCGGTGCGCGGGAGTCGGAGGGCGACCAGGCGCTCGGGGCCTGCTCCCCGCGACACGAGGTGACGGGCCAGGCGGTCGGCGCGCGCGTGGAGCGTCGCGTAGTCGAGGCGGACGTCCCCGGCGACGAGGGCGGTGGCGTCCGGGGTGCGGGCCGCCTGCCGGGCGAACAGCTCGGGCAGGGTCTCCTCGGGGACCGGGCGCGCGGTGGCGTTCCAGTCCCGGGTCACCTGCCGTTCCTGCTCGGGCGAGAGGAGGGGGAGGGCGCCGAGGGGCCGGTCGGGGTCGGCGGCGGCGCCGTCCAGCGTGCGCAGCAGCTGGTCCGCCATGCGTGCGGCGGTGGCCGCGTCGAACAGATCGGTGCGGTACTCCAGCAGGCCCGTCAGCTCGTCGCCGTCGGGTACGAACTCCACGCTCAGGTCGAAGGTGGCGGCCCGCCGGGGCACGGCGACCGGGGAGGCGGCCAGGCCGTGCGGGTCGGGCGCGGTGGGCGGCGCCGGATGCAGCAGGACCATCACGTCGAACAGGGGGTTGCGGCCGGCCTCGCGGGTCACGCCGACGGCCTCGACCAGCCGCTCGAACGGCGTGTCGCCGTGCGCGAAGGCGTCGTTGACGGTGTCCGCGGCGGCGGTGAGCAGGTCCCGGAAGGAGGCGCCGGTCTCGACGCGAGTGCGCAGCGCGACGGTGTTCACGAAGAAGCCGACGGCCCGTTCCAGGTCGGTGCGGCCGCGCCCCGGGGTGAGCGAGCCGACGGTGATGTCGTCCTGCCCGCACCAGCGGGCCAGCAGGGCCTGGCAGGCGGCGACCAGGGCGGTGAACAGGGTGGTGTGCCGGTCGGCCGCGAGCTGCTTCAGCCGGGCGGTGGTGGCGGCGGGGACGGTGAAGGTGTGCACCGCGCCCGCGCCGGACTCCTCGCCGCGGCGGGGCCGGTCCAGCGGCAGTTCGGGGGCGACCGCCCCGGACAGTCGCTCCTTCCAGTACGCCAGGTGGCGTTCCAGCCGCGCGCCGGACAGCTGCTCGCGCTGCCAGACGGCGAAGTCCGGGTACTGCGTGGCCACCGGCGCCAGGGCCGGTCTCGCGCCCTGGGCGAGAGCGTCGTAGGCGGTGCACAGCTCGTCGAGCAGGACGCCCATCGACCAGCCGTCGGTGACGATGTGGTGGGCCGTCAGCAGCAGGACGTGCGTGTCGGGTGCCTCCCGCAGCAGCAGGGCGCGCAGCAGGGGCCCGGCCTCCAGGTCGAAGGGCCGCTCGTACTCGGCCAGCAGGGCCGCCTCCAGGCCGGCGCCGGCCGCTCCCGTGAGGTCATGGACGGGCAGCGGGAGCGGCCCGGCGGGGTGCACGGTCTGCGCGGGGGTGCCGTCGTGCTCCTGGAACGTGGTGCGCAGCGCGTCGTGCCGCGCCACCACGTGCTCCAGCGCGGCGGCCAGGGCGGTGTGGTCGAGGGGGCCGGTCAGGCGCAGCGCGACGGCGCTGTTGTAGCGGGGGTCGCCGGGGCGCAGCCGGTCCAGGAACCACAGGCGCTGCTGGGCGAAGGACAGCGGCAGCGGGCGGGTGCGGTCGGCGCGCGGGATGGCCTGCCGGGCGGTGCCGGGGGCGCCCGGGGCGGCCCGTCCGGCCAGCCGGCGGCGGAGTGCTTCCTGGAGGTCCTGCGGCAGGGCCTCGGCACGGTTTCGCTTCGAAGACGTCATGGTCGTCCGGTCCTCACCGTTCTTCGTGGTCGCTGTCGCCGCGTGCGGCGTCTTCGAGTTCGCTCAGCACCTGTTCCTCCACCAGGTCCGCCAGGGCGGCGACGGTGCGGCCCACCAGGACGTCGCGGGGCGTGAGGTGCACGCCGAAGGTGTCGTTGGCGCGGGAGGCGATGAGCAGGGCGCGCAGGGAGTCGCCGCCCAGGGCGAAGAAGTCGTCCTCCGCGCCCACGGTGGTCCCCAGGGCCTCCTCCCACAGGGCGGCGACGGCCTCCTCGGTGGGTGTGCGGGGCGGTACGTGCGCGGCGTCGGGCTGCCGCGTCTCCGGGGCGGGGGCGGGCAGCGCGGCCCGGTCGGTCTTGCCGTTCTCCGTCAGCGGGAAGCGGTCCATGACCACGAACGCCGAGGGCACCATCGGGCCGGGCAGGGTGCGGGCGGCGAGGGCCCGCAGCTCGGCGCCGGCGGGCGGCTCGGCACCGGGGGCGACGAGCACGTGGGCCACCAGGCGCGGCAGCCCCGGCTCGTCCTCCCGCACGCTCACCACCGCGTCCAGGACCGCCGGGTGGCGCACCAGGGTCGCCTCCACCTCGCCGGCCTCGATGCGGTGACCGCGCAGCTTGAGCTGGTGGTCGGTGCGGCCCAGGTAGTGCAGTTCGCCGCGGGCGTCGCGGCGGACCAGGTCGCCGGTGCGGTACATGCGGGCGCCGGGCGGGCCGAACGGGTCGGCGGTGAAGCGGGTCGCCGTCAGACCGGGGCGGCCCAGATAACCGCGGGCCAGGACCGGTCCGGCGAGCCACAGTTCGCCGGGCACGCCGTCGGGGACGGGACGCAGGCGGGCGTCGAGGACGTAGGCGGCGGTGACGGGCAGGGCGCGGCCGATGGGCGGCGCGGCGCCGTCCGGTTCCAGCGGGTCGGACCAGGTGGCGACGACGGTGGCCTCGGTGGGCCCGTAGGAGTTGACCATGCGGTGGTGGGGTGCCCAGCGGGCGACCAGTTCGGCCCGGCAGGCGTCCGCGCCGACGATCAGGGTGTGCAGGTCGGGCAGGGTGCCGGGGGTGTCCGGCGGGAGGGTGGCGAGCGCGGCGGGCGGCAGCAGGGTGTGCGTGATGCGCGCGTCGCGCAGGACGCCGGCGAGTTCGTCGCCGAGCAGCGGGCCCTGTTGCGGTACGACGAGGGCCGCGCCGTGCGGCAGGGACATGCACAGCTCCAGCACGGAGGCGTCGAAGCTGGGCGTGGCGAAGGCCAGCACGCGGTCCCCGGCACCGACCTGGTAGTGCGCGGCCTCGGCGGCGGCGAACGCGGCCAGACCCCGGTGCGTGACGACGACGCCCTTGGGGGTGCCGGTGGAGCCGGAGGTGTAGATGACGTACGCCGGGTCGTCGAGGTGCAGCGGGCGGACGCGGTCGGTGTCGGCGGGCCGGTGGTCCGGCGTGCCGTCGGGCGGTGCGGTGAGCAGGTCGGCGACCTCCCCGGCGGTCAGGGTGACGGCGGGCCGCGCGTCGCGCAGCATCGACTCCACCCGCTCGGCCGGGTAGCCCGGGTCCACCGGGAGGAACGCGGCGCCCGCCTTGGCCACGGCGAGCTGGGCGAGGATCATGTCCGCCGAGCGCGGCAGGACCAGCGCGACGATGTGGCCGGGCCCCGCCCCGCGGGCGATGAGTCGGTGCGCCAGCCGGTTGGCGCGGACCTCCGCCTCGGCGAAGGTGAACCTCGACTCTGCACTCTCGAGGGCGAGTCGGTCGGGCCAGTGGTCGACGGCCGCCTCGATCAGCGCGGGCAGCGTCGCCGGGGGCGGTGGCGCCTGGTGCGGGCGGGTGGGTCCGTGCAGCAGCCGGCGGCGTTCGGCCGGCGGCAGCACGTCCACCGCCCCCAGCGGCGCCTCGTCGCCTGAGGCGGCCAGCGCGGTCAGGGTGTGCATGAGCCGGGCGGCCAGGGCGTCGGCGGTGGCCTCGTCGAAGTACCGCGGGTCGTAGCCGAGTTCCACGGTCAGCTCGTCCCCGGGCGAGATCACCACCGTGAGCGGGTAGTTGGTCGCCTCGCGGGCGTCGAGGCCGTGCACGCGCACGCCGTGCGCGCCGGCGGTGGCGTCGCCGACCGGGTAGTTCTCGAACACCAGCAGGCTGTCGAACAGCGCGGTACCGGCCGGCAGTTCGCTCCACTGGTGGAGGTCCGTCAGCGGCACGTGGTCGAAGCGCCGGTCCTCGGCACGGGCGGCCTGCACCTCCCGCAGCCAGGCGGGACACGGCATGGAGTCGTCCACGGTGACCCGCGCGGGCAGGGTGGTGATGAACAGGCCGGTGATGGTGTCCGCGCCCGGCAGGTCGGCGGGCCGCCCGGAGACCGTCGTGCCGAAGCACACGTCCCGCTCGCCGCCGGAGCGTGCCAGCAGCAGCGCCCAGGCACCCTGGACCAAGGTGTTGAGGGTGAGCCGGTGACGGCGGGCGAAATCGGTCAGCCGGGCGGTGCCGGCCGCGTCGAGCCGCTGCGTCAGCCAGGTGCCCGACCGGGCGGCGGCGCCCGGGGCGGGCCTGCGGTCGTACGGCAGCGGGGCGGGCGCCGCGTACCCGGCGAGGGCGGCCTTCCAGTGCTCCTCGGCGGCGGCGCTGTCCCGGCCGGCCAGCCAGGCGGCGTAGTCCGCGAAGGGCCGCCGTCCCGGAAGGCGGGGCTCGGTTCCGGCGGCGAGCGCGGCATGTGCCTCCAGGACGTCCGACAGCACGTGGAAGACGCTCCAGCCGTCCAGCAGGACGTGGTGGAAGGTCCACACCACGCGCACCTGATCGGGGCCGAGCCGGATCAGGGTGACCCGCAGCAGCGGGGGGCGGTCCAGGTCGATGCCGCGGGCCCGGTCCTCGTCGAGCAGCCGCCGCAGCGCGTTCTCCTGCCGCTCCGGGTCGAGGTCGCTCCAGTCGAGCCGGGTGACGGGCAGCGGTACCCGGCGGTGCACGGTCTGCAACGGCACCGGGGCTCCGGTCAGGGCGACGGCGGTGCGCAGCACGGGCGTGGCGTCCACGACGTGCTGCCAGGCGTCGGCGAGCAGCGCGGGGTCGCGCACGCCGTCGGCGACGAGGGTGATCTGCTCGACGTACAGGCCCTCGCCGGGCTCGTCCATGCCGTGCACGACCATGCCGGTCTGGGTGGGGGTGAGCGGGTAGACGTCCGTCACGTCGTGGCCGTCGCCGACGAGTCGGTCCACGGCGGCCTGGTCCAGAGCGGCCAGCGGGAAGTCTGACGGGGTGCGGCCGCCCGCGCCGGGCTCGGCACAGTGCGCGACGATCCGGCGCAGCTCCTCCGCTGTCTCCTCGGCGAGACGGGCGACGGTCTCCGGCCGGTGCACCGCCCGGGAGTACGACCAGGTGAACTCGAGGCGCCGGTCGGTGACCCGGCCGAGCACGTCGATGAGGTGGGGTCGCTGCGCCGAGCGGTCCATGCCGCCGGTCAGGCCCTCGTGGGGCGCCCGCAGCAGACCGTCCCCGCCCCCCTTCCGGTCCTGCTGGCCGAGGTAGTTGAAGCCGACCTGCGGCAGGGCGGGCAGCCCGGCTCCCGCCGTCGGGTGCAGGTGGCGCAGCGCGCCGTAGCCCACTCCCCCGCGCGGTACGGCCCGCAGGTTCTCCTTGACGGTCTTGAGCGCGGTGCCGAGGTCGGCGCCGCGGGGCACGTCGAGGCCGACGGGGTACATGGTGGTGAACCAGCCGACGGTGCGGGAGAGGTCGACGCCGTCGAAGAGGTCCTCGCGGCCGTGGCCCTCCAGGGCGACCACCACCCGGTCCTGCTCCGTCCAGCGGGCGAGGACCCGGCCGAGGGCGGTCAACAGGACGTCGTTGACGCGGGTGCGGTAGGCGTCGGGGACCTCCGTCAGCAGGCGCCGGGTCTCCTCGGCGCCGAGGGCCACCGTCACGGTCTCCTCGTCGGCGGCGGTGTTGCCGCCGGGCCGATCGGTCGGCAGGTCGGTGGGGTGCAGGGCGCTCCAGTGGGCGACCTCGTCGTCGAAGCCGTCGTCGGCGGTGTACGCGGCCAGGCGCCGGGCCCAGTCGCGGAAGGACGTGGTCTTCGCGCCCAGGTCGGGGGTGCCGCCGGCGCGCAGCGCCCGGTGGGCGGCCTCAAGGTCTTCGAGGATCACCCGCCAGGACACCGCGTCGACGACCAGGTGGTGGGCGGCCAGCAGCAGCACGGGCGGCCGGTCGCCGTCCCGGTGGCACAGGGCGGCCTTCAGCAGCGGCCCGCCCGCCAGGTCGAACGCGGAGCACAACTCGGCGGCCACGTCGGCTGGTTCCTCAGGGGCGCGGTGCACCTCCAGGTGCGGTGCGGCGCCGGGCGGGGTGCCCACCTGCCGCCATCGGCCGTCGCCCGAGGGCTCGTAGCGCATGCGCAGCGCGTCGTGCTGCTCCAGCACCGCCGCGAGGGCGGCGCGCAGCAGCGTCTCGTCCGTGTCGGGTGCCGCCTCGAAGGAGACCGCCTGGGTGAAGCGGGCCGGGTCACCGGTGAGGGTGTCGAACAGCCAGTGCTGCACGGGCGTGAGGGGAACGTCGCCGACGACGGGGCCCTGGTCGGCCGTGGCGGTGGCGGGGCCGGCCGGTGAGGTGTCGACCGCGGCGGCCAACTCGGCGATCGTCTGATGGGCGAACAGGTGACGAGGTGTCAGGGTCAGTCCGGCCCGGCGGGCCGCGGAGACGATCTGGATGCCGAGGATGGAGTCCCCGCCGAGCGCGAAGTAGTTGTCCGTGGCGCCCACTTCGCGTACGCCCAGCACCTGCGCCCAGATCGCGGCGAGCGTCTGTTCGGTCGCGGTGCGCGGGGGCCGGGTGTCCTGCGGGGTGACGGCCGCGGACCACACCGGTTCGGGCAGGGCGCGCCGGTCCAGCTTGCCGGTGGCGCCCAGCGGCAGCCGCTCCAGGGGCACCACGGCCGCCGGGATCAGGTGGTCGGGCAGGGTGCGGGCGAGGAACTCCCGCAGCTCGGCCGGTGCGGGGAGGTCGCCGGCCCGGGGCACGGCGTAGCCGACGAGGCGCTTGTGGCCGCCGTGCTCCACGACGCGGGCGGCGGCCGCGGCGACCTGCGGGTGCCGGGCCAACGCGGCCTCCAGCTCGCCGAGTTCGATGCGGAAGCCGCGCACCTTGACCTGGTCGTCGGTGCGGCCCAGGTACAGCAGATCGCCGTCGGCGGTCCAGCGGACCAGGTCGCCGGTGCGGTACATGCGACTGCCGGGCGGGCCGAACGGGTCGGCGAGGAAGCGGCCGGCGGTCAGACCGGGCCGGTTGAGGTAGCCGCGGGCCACCCCGGTCCCGGCGAGGTACAGCTCGCCGGGCGCCCCGACGGGCACGGGCCGCATGCGGGCGTCGAGGACGTACGCGCGGGCGCCGCCGACGGGGCGGCCGATGGGCGGGACGCGGTCGGGGTCGGCCGGGTCGCAGGTGAAGGCGGTGGCGTAGACGGTGGCCTCGGTGGGGCCGTAGATGTTCATCACCCGGCAGCCGGGCACCGCCGCCCGTACCTGCTGGACGGCGCGGGCGGGCAGTGCCTCGCCGGCCAGGACGACGGTGTCGGCGCCGACGTGCACGGTGTCCTCGGCCAGCAGCCGGCCGAGGGCGGACGGCACGGCGCTGAGCAGCCCCGCCCGCCACGGTTCGGACCGTTCGGCGAGGGCCAGCAGGTCGCGGACGACCTCGACCCGGCCGCCCGCCAGCAGCGGCGAGAAGATCTCGAAGACCGACACGTCGAAGTTGAGCGAGGTGGACGCCACCACGTGGGCGAGCCCGCGGCCGGTGAACTCGGCGGCGGCCCAGTCGGTCAGCGCCACCACCGAGGCGTGGGGGACGACGACGCCCTTGGGCCGGCCGGTGGAGCCGGAGGTGTGGATGACGTAGGCCGGGTGGTCCGGCAGCAGCCTGCCGCGCCGCTCGCCGTCGCCGACGGGCGCGGCGGACGCGGCGGCCAGCCGGGCGGCCCCGTCCGGGTCGTCCAGGGCGATCCGCGTGTACGGGCCGTCCGGCAGCCGTGCGGAGGTCTCCGCGCTGGTGATCACCGCGTCGGGGCGTACGTCCTCGAAGAGGAACGCGATGCGCTCCGCCGGGTAGCCGGGGTCGACCGGCAGGTAGGCGGCGCCGCTCTTGAGGACCGCGAGAAGTGCCACGATCAGGTCGGCGGTGCGGGGCAGGGCCAGGGCGACGAACCGCTCCGGCCCGGCGCCGGCCTCGATCAGCAGGCGGGCGAGCCGGTTGGCACGCTCGTCGAGCTGCCGGTACGTGAGGTGGTCGGCGCCGGAGCTGACGGCGGGCACGTCGGGGGTGCGGGCGGCCTGGTCCGCGAAGGCGTCCGGAAGGGTGCGCCGCGGGAGTCGCGCCCCGGGTCCGGCGAGGCGGTCCAGGAGGCGGCGTCCGTCGGCCGGTTCGAGCGGGGCCAGGTCGGCCAGGCTGCGGTCGGCGTCGGCGGCGAACTGCGTCAGGAGCGTGCGCAGGCTCGCGCCGATCCCCTCGACGGTGGCCGTGTCGAAGGCGGCCGGGTCGTAGTCGAGGCTCACGGTGACGTCGTCGCCGGGGGCGACGACCACGCTGAGCGCGTAGCTGGTCGGCTCGACGTCGCGTTCCTGCTCGACGGCGAGTCCGTGCCGGGCCAGGGCGCCCACGTCGAACGGGTAGTTCTCGAAGACGACGATGCTGTCGAACAGGCCGGTGCCGCCGGGGACTTCGCTCCACGACTGGAGCTGGGCGAGGGACACGAAGTCGTGGCGGCGCGACTCGGCCTGGGCGGCCTGCAGTTCGCGCAGCCACTCCAGCACCGGGCGCCGCCGGTCGACGCGCAGCCGGGTGGGCAGGGTGTTGATGAACAGGCCCACCATCGAGGTCACGCCGGGCAGTTCGGCGGGGCGGCCGGACACGGTCGTGCCGAAGACGACGTCGTCGCCGCCGCCGTAGTGGTGCAGCAGCAGGCCCCAGGCGCCCTGAAGCACCGTGTTGACGGTCAGCCCGGCCCGCTGGGCGGTGTCCCTGAGCCGTGCCGACACCTCCGTGCCGAGGGCGACCCGCACCGTGCCCGACGAGGACGCGCCGTGGGTGTCGGCGGGGCGCCGGTCGCGGGGCAGTTCGGTGGGCACGGCGAACCCGGCGAGGGTGTCGCGCCAGTGCTGTTCCGCCCGGGCGGTGTCCTGAACGGCCAGCCATTCCAGGTAGCGGGCGAAGCGGGCCCGGTCGGGCACCTGCGGGCGGCGGCCGGCGGTCCGGGCCGCGTACCGCTCGCACACCTCGTCGAACACCTGGGCCGCGCTCCAGCCGTCGAGCAGCACGTGGTGGAACGTCCACACCATGCGCACCCGGTCCGGTGCCAGCCGGATCAGTGCGAGCCGCATCAGCGGGGCCGCGCCGAGGTCGATGCCGGCCTCGCGGTCGGCGTCGAGCAGCGCCTCCGTCTCGCGTGCGCACCACTCGGGGGTCCGGCCGGTCCAGTCGTGGTGGGTGACGGGCACGGCGGCCCGCGTCTCCACCACCTGGAGGGGTTCGGCGGTCTCCTGCCACACCAGGCGGGTGCGCAGGATGGCGTTGGCGTCCGCCGTGTCCTGCCAGGCCCCGGCGAGGGCGTGCGGGTCGGTGACGCCGTGCAGGACGACCTGCACCTGGTTGACGTAGGTGCGGCCCTGCGGGTCCATCAGGCTGTGGAACAGCATGCCCGCCTGCATCGGGGTCAGCGGGTACACGTCCTCGACGCCGCGGCCGTCGCCCACGACCCGGTCCACGGCGGCCTGGTCGAGCCGGGCCAGCGGGAAGTCCGACGGCGTGCGGCCGCCGGCCCGCGGGGCGGCGCAGTGCGCGACGATCTCCTCCAGGGACCGCAGCATGCCCTCGGCGAGGGAGGCGACGGTCTCCTCGCGGTGGCGGCCGCCGCTGTAGTGCCAGGTGATCTCCAGCTGGTCGTCCTCGACGCGGGCCACCACGTCCAGCAGGTGCGGCCGGGGCGCGCCGGGGTCCTCCGCGCCGTCCAGGCCGCCGGGCACGGCCCGGACCAGCTCGGCGTCGGCGGCGGACCAGTCGAACCGGCCGAGGTAGTTGAAGCTGATGCCGGGAAGCGGTGCTCCGGCGAGGTGTTCGTCGCCCGCGAGGTGGCGCAGCGCGCCGTAGCCGATGCCCCGGTCGGGCACGGCCCGCAGCTGTTCCTTCACGGCCTTCAGCGCGGTGCCCCAGTCGCCGTCGGGCAGGTCGAGGGCGACCGGGAAGAGGCTGGTGAACCAGCCGACCGTGCGGGACAGGTCGAGGTCGTCGAAGTGCTGGTCCTCGCGCCCGTGGCCCTCCAGTCCCACGGCGACGGTGCTCCGGCCGGTCCAGTCGGCCAGGACGCGGCCCAGGGCGGTCAGCAGGACGTCGTCGACGCGGGTGCGGTACACGCCGGGGACCTTGCGCAGGAGGTCCTCGGTGCGCCGTCGGTCGAGGCGTACGGTCACAGCGCGCAGGTCGGCGACGGTGTTGCCGCCGTCGAGGTCCTCGGGCAGGGGTGCGGCGCAGTGCCGGGAGACGTCGGCCCAGTGGGCGCGCTGCGCGGCGAGGTCCGCCTCGCCGGTGCGTGCGGTGAGCCGCCGCACCCACTCCCGCACGGACGTGGTGCGCTGCGGCAGCCGGACCGGCTCGCCGTTCCCGGCCTGCCGGTAGGCGGTCTCCAGGTCCTCCAGCAGGACGCGCCAGGAGACGCCGTCGACGATCAGGTGATGGGCCGTCAGCAGCAGGCGCGGTGGCCGGCCGCCGCCGGTGAAGAGGCGTGCGGCGATCAGCGGTCCGGTGTCCAGCCGGAAGCCGGTGTGCGCCTCGTGGGTGAGGCGGGCCTCGGTCTGTGCGGCGACGTCGGCGTCCTGGCCGCTCAGGCCGTGCGCCCGCAGCAGCTCCGGCACGTCGGCGTCCGCGGAGGCGTACTCCTGGCGCCAGGTGCCGTCCGTCGTACGGGTGAAGCGGGCGCGCAGGGCGTCGTGATGGGACCACAGCGCGGCCAGGGCGGCGTGCAGTGCATCCGGGTCCACGTCCTCACCGGTCTCGACGACCACCGACTGGTTGAAGTACTCCGGGCGCGGCAGCGCGGCGTCGAGGAACCAGCGCTGGATCGGGGTGAGGGGCACCTCGCCCGCGACCGGCCCGGTGCCCGCGACGGTCGCGGCGGCGCCGGTCGAGGCGGCGGCCAGGGCGGCGAGCGTGGGGTGGCGGAACAGGTCCCTCGGAGTCAGCGCGAGCCCGGCGGTGCGGGCCCGGGAGACGACCTGGATGCTGACGATCGAGTCGCCGCCCAGCATGAAGAAGTGGTCGTCCAGGCCGACGCGTTCCACCCCCAGCAGCTCGGCCCAGATGCCGGCGAGCACCTGCTCGGCCTCGGTGCGCGGTGCGCGGTAGGCGCTGTCGGTCGCCGCCGACCACTCGGGGGCGGGCAGCCGGCGCCGGTCGACCTTGCCGTTGGTGGTCAGGGGCAGCTCGGTAAGGGGGACGAAAGCGGCCGGGACCATGTAGTCGGGCAGCTCGGCAGCCACGTGGGCGCGCAGCTCGGCCGTCCGCGGCACGGCGGCGCCGAGGGCCGGCACCAGGTGGGCGACCAGGCGTTTGCGGCCCTCGTGCCGGGACACCGACACCACCGCCTCGGCGACCGCGGGGTGGGCGGTGAGCCGGGCCTCGATCTCGGCGGGCTCCACCCGGAAGCCGCGGATCTTGATCTGGTCGTCGACGCGTCCCACGAAGTGCAGATCACCGTCGGCGCCCCAGCGCACGATGTCGCCGGTGCGGTACATCCGCCCGCCGGGCGGTCCGTAAGGGTCGGCCAGGTAGCGGGCCGCGGTGGCGCCGGGGAGGCCGATGTAGCCGCGGGCCAGTCCGGCACCCGCGAGGTACAACTCCCCCGGCACGCCGGGGGGTTGCGGTTGGAGGGCGCCGTCCAGGACGTAGGCGCGGGTGTCGTCCAGGGGGCGGCCGATGGGGAGCGCCGCGGGCAGGGTGTCACCGGCGCGGAAGGGCCGGCGGGTGGCGAAGGTGGTGGTCTCGGTGGGGCCGTAGACGTCGACGACGGTGAGGTCGGGGCAGGCGTCCAGCACGCGCCGTACGGCGGCGCCGGGCACGGCCTCACCGCCGGTCCACACCTCGCGGGCGCCGCGCAGGCAGGCGGGGTCCTCCTGGGCGAACAGGCGGAACAGGCCGATCGTCAGAAAGACGCAGCCGACGCCCTGTTCGGCGATCGCGTAGCGTACGGCGGCGGCGTCCAGCTCCCCGGGCGGGGCGAGGACGGCCGTGCCGCCGCGCAGCAGGGGCACCCACAGCTCGTAGGTGGAGGCGTCGAAGGCGTGCGGGGAGTGCACGAGGACGCGGTCGTGGCTCGCGAAGGCACGGTCGAGGGCGAGCGCGGCGACGTCCCGCTGCCGTGCGGCCACACCCTTGGGGCTGCCGGTGGAGCCGGAGGTGAACATGAGGTACTGGACGTGGTCCGGGTGCACGCGCGGCACGGTGGTGAGATCCGCTGCGGGCCCTTCAGTGTCCAGGTCCGGGCGCAGGACGCGTCCCTCGGGCAGGAGGTCCGCGGCCGTTCCGTGCCACTCGGCGTCCGTGAGGAGCAGGTCGGCGCCGGCCTCGGCGAGCATGGTGCGCAGCCGGTCCGCGGGGGCCCGGCCGTCGAGCGGGACGTACACGCCGCCGAGGCGGGCGAGGGCGAGCTGGGCGACGACGAGGGCGGTCGAGCGGTCCATGAGCACGCCGACGGCGACCTCGGGCCGCACCCCGAGCGCGGCCAGCCGGCCGGCCAGGGCCGTCGCCCGGGCGTCGAGGTCGCGGTAGGTCAGCCGCTCGTCGCCGGCCAGCAGGGCGACGGCGTCCGGGGTGCGTTCCACCTGGGCGGCGAAGAGGTCCGCGGTGGTCGTGACGGGCGCGTCGGTGGCCGTGTCGTTCCAGGTGTGCAGCACCTGCTCGCGGCGGGCGGCCGTCAGCAGGGACAGCCGGGCGGGGGTGGACCGCGGGGTGGTGGCGAAGCTCTCCAGCAGGACGGTGAGGTACTCGGCCATCCGCTCGACGGTGGCGGCGTCGAAGAGGTCGGGGTCGTAGCCGAGGCGCAGGGCGAGCTCCGCGCCGGGGTAGGCGACCAGGCTGAGCGGGTAGTTGGTGGTCTCGATGCCCTCCAGGCCGCTCAGCCGGAGGCCGTGCGCGGCGGCCAGGTCGTCGTCGACCGGGTAGTTCTCGAACACGACGATGCTGTCGAAGAGGGCGGCCCGCTCAGGCAGGTCGGTGTACGCCGTCATCCGGTTCAGCGGCACGTGGTCGTGGCGCCGGTCCTCGCTCTGCTCCTGCTGGAGCCGGGCCAGCCAGGTGAGCAGCGGCTCGTCGCGCGGCACCCGCACGCGGGTGGGCAGGGTCGCGATGAACAGGCCGGTGATGGCGTCGGAGCCGGGCAGCTCGGGCGGCCGCCCGGAGACGGTGGTGCCGAACACCACCTCGTCGCGGCCTGCCTGGCGGCTCATCAGCACGGCCCAGGCGCCCTGGACAAGCGTGTTGAGCGTCAGGCCTGCCGTCCTGGCCACGTCCTCCAGGGACTTGGTGACGGCCTCGGGCAGGGTGACGCGCACCGCCTCCGTGGACTCGGCGCGGTGGCTCTCGCGGGGCTCGCGGTCGAAGGGCAGCGCGGTCGTCTCTGCCAGGCCGTTCAGGCGGGCCCGCCAGTGGCGTTCGCCCTCGGCGCCGTCGGTGTGCTCCCGCAGCCAGGCGACGTAGTCACGGAACGGGCGGCGCTCGGGCAGCGTCATCGGTGCGCTGCCGGACAGGCCCGCGTGGCAGGCGAACACGTCGGACAGCACCTGGAACAGGCTCCAGCCGTCCAGGATCAGGTGGTCGAAGGACCACACGACGCGCACCGCGGTGTCGGAGACCCGGGCCAGCACGAGGCGCTGGAGCGGGGCGCGGGTCAGGTCGACGCCCCGGGCGCGGTCGCGTTCGAGCAGGTCGCGCAGCCGCTCGTCCTGTTCGGCCGCGGTCAGGCCGCGCCAGTCGGCGGTCTCCACCGGTACGGCGGCCCGGCGCTGCACCGCGAGCAGCGGCTCGGGCACGTCCTCCCACACCACCCGTGCGCGCAACACCGGGGTGCGGTCGGTGATCCGCTGCCAGGCGTCGGCCAGCACCGCCGGGTCGGGCACTCCGTCCAGGACGAACGTCAACTGCTGGAAGTACACGCCGCGGTCGGCCTGGGAGAGCCGGTGGAAGAGCATGCCGGCCTGGGTGGGCGTGAGCGGGTGGACGTCCTCCAGGCCCGCCGGGTCCTCCCCCGCGATCCGGTCGACGTGGTTCTGGTCGAGCCGCGCCAGCGGGAAGTCCGAGGGGGTGCGTCCGGCGGCGCCGGGACGGGCCGCGTGCCGGGCGAGACCGGCCAGCGCGTCGGCGTAACGTTCCGCGAGATCCGCGACGGTCTCCGGGCGGTGCAGCCGGCCGGAGTAGAACCAGGTGAACTCCAGGCTGTCCCCGTCGAGCCGCCCCACCACCTCCAGGGGGTGCGGGCGCGTCGAGGCGGGGTCGGCCTCCAGCTCCAGCGGACGGGCCAGCCCGCGGAACAGTCCCTCCGCGGAGGTCCCGGACAGGCCGAACCGGCCGAGGTAGTTGAAGCTGATCTGCGCGCTGGTCGCCGGGAGCGGTGCGCCGTCGAGGCCCGGCAGGGTCAGGGCGCCGTGGCCGATGCCGTGCCGGGGCACGGCGCGCAGGTGTTCCTTGACCCGCTTGAGCACGCCGTCCCAGCCGTCCTCGGGCGGGACGGCCAGGGCGACGGGGTGGCGGGTGGTGAACCAGCCGACGGTGCGGCTGGTGTCGACGTCGGCGAACAGGTCCTCGCGGCCGTGCCCTTCGACGTCGACCAGGACCCGCTCGTGGCCGCTCCAGCCGCACAGCACCCGGCCGAGCGCGGCGAGCAGGACGTCGTTGGCCCGGGTGCGGTACGTCTCGGAGAGGGTTCGCAGCAGCAGGTCGGTGTCCTCGGGGCCGATCCGCACCGTCACCGAGCGCTGGGAGGCGTAGGTGTTGGCACCGTCCCGGTCCGCAGGCAGGGCGGCCAGGGCGCCCTCGGTCTCCCGGGTCCAGTACGCCTTCTCCGCGGCGAAGCCGCCGGCGGCGGTGTGCGCGGCCAGCCGCTCGGCCCACTGCCGCAGCGGTGAGGACTTGCGGGGCAGCGCGGCCGCGCCGTCGCGGCCGTCACGGCGTGCGTGGTAGGCGTGTTCGAGGTCTTCCAGGAGCAGGCGCCAGGAGACGCCGTCCACGACGAGGTGGTGGACTGACAGGTGCAGGACGGGCGGCCGTCCGTCGCCCCGGTCGTGCAGGACGGCGCGCAACAGCGGGCCGTGGGCCAGGTCGAACGGGCCGAGGTGCGGGGAGTCGGTGTCCGGGCCGGTGTGGCGGGTGAGGCGGCAGCGCGCGGCCGGGCCGTCGATCAGCCACCGTACGCCCGCCCCGTCGGCAAGGAAGCGGGACCGCAGCGCGTCGTGGTGGGCGACCACGTCGTCCAGTGCGGCTTGGAGCGCGCTCTCGTCGACGTCGGCGGGCAGGTCCAGCGACAGCGTCTGGGCGAAGTGCCCGGCCCGCTCGGCGGCGCTGTCGAACAGCCAGCGCTGGATGGGGGTCAGCGGCGCGGGGCCGGTGGCCTCGACGGGGGCGGCCGGAGCGGCCCCGCGCCGGCTGCCGGCCTCGTCGGCGCGGCGGGCCAGGGCGGCGAGCGTCTGGTGCTGGTACAGGTCCCGCGAGCTGATCGTCAGGCCCGCCTGCCGGGCCCGGGCCACGACCTGGATGCTGAGGATGGAGTCCCCGCCCAGCGCGAAGAAGTTGTCGTCGGCGCCGACCCGTTCCACGTGCAGGACACCGGCCCAGATGGCGGCGAGGGTCCGTTCGGTGGCCGTGCGGGGCGCGACGTGACGGGCGGCGCGTTCGGCGGGCGCCGGGTCGGGGAGCCGGCCGCGGTCCAGCTTGCCGTTGGGGTTGAGCGGCAGGGCGGGCAGCACCACGACGGCCGAGGGCACCATGTACTCGGGCAGGGTGCGCCCGAGGGCACGGCGTACGGCCTCGGGCTCCACGGTGGCGCCGGGCGCGGGGACGACGTACCCGGCGAGGCGGCGGTGGCCGTCGGCGTCGCGGACGGTGGCCGCGGCCTCGGCGACGCCCGCGCAGCCGCGCAGGGCCTCCTCGACCTCGCCGAGTTCGATGCGGAAACCGCGCACCTTGACCTGCTGGTCGAGGCGGCCCAGGTACTCCAGCTGGCCGTCGGCGCTCCAGCGCACCAGATCGCCCGTGCGGTACATGCGCTCCCCGGGAGCGCCGAACGGGTCGGCGACGAAGCGGGCGGCGGTCAGACCGGGGCGGTGCAGGTACCCGCGCGCGAGTCCGCCGCCGCCGAGGTACAGCTCGCCGGTGACGCCCGGCGGCTGGGGGCGCAGCAGACGGTCCAGGACATAGGCGCGGGTGCGGGCGATGGGACGGCCGATGGGCGGAGCCTGCTCGGGGACGGTGCCGCCGGCGAACCAGGCGGTGGCGTAGACGGTTGCCTCGGTGGGGCCGTAGATGTTCGCCACCTCGGCCGCGGGCATCGCGTCCTTGAGGTCCCGGACGGTGCGGGCGGGCAGGGCCTCCCCGGCAAGGACGACGGTGTCCGCCTCCAGGGCGCCGTCGCCGCCGAACACCCGGGACAGCGCGGACGGCACGCCGCTGAGGAGTCCGGCCCGGCCCGGCCGGGAACCGTCGGTGAGATCGGCCAGCGCGGTGAGGTCGGCGATCACCTCGACACTGCCGCCGGCCGTCAGGGGGCACAGCAGCTCGAAGACGGACACGTCGAAGTTGAGGGAGGTGGAGGCGACGACATGGGAGAAGCCGCGCGCTCCGAACGTGTCCCGGGCCCAGGCTGCCAGCGCGGCCACGCTGCGGTGGGTGACGACCACGCCCTTGGGCCGGCCGGTGGAGCCGGAGGTGTAGATGACATAGGCGGGGTGGGACGCGTGGAGGGGCGCCGTGCGGTCGGCATCCGTGAGGTCGGCTTCGGCGCCGGCCGGGTCCGCGAAGCCGGCCGCGGTGCCGGCCGGGGCGTCGGTCGTGGTGCCGGTGACGAAGGGCGCCACGTCCTCCAGCAGCAGCGGCTCGCAGCCCTCGGGCAGCGCGTGCGCGGTCTCCCGGGTGGCGAGGACGAGGGCGGGGGCCGCGTCGGTGAGCATGAAGCGGATGCGCTCGGCCGGGTAGGCGGGGTCGACGGGCAGGTAGCCTGCGCCCGACTTCAGGACGGCCCACAGCACCGGCAGCAGGCCGGCGGTGCGCGGCAGGCACAGTGCGACCAGGGACTCCGGTCCCGCGCCGCGCGCCGCGAGCAGGCGGGCGAGCCGGTTGGCGCGCCGGTTCAGGCCGGCGTAGTCCAGCCGGGCGTCACCGCAGGTCACGGCGGTCCGATCGGGCGTCCTGGTCACCTGCTCCTCGAACAGCGCGGGGAGCGTGGTGCCGGCGGCCGGATCCGCGGCCGACGCGGGCGGGTTCCAGGAGTCGAGGAGCACGCGCCGCTCGTCGTCGGACAGCAGCGGGAGGTCGGCCAGCGTCCGCTGCGGGCCGTCCGCCATGCCTTCGAGCAGGTGGTGCAGTTGTCGGGCCATCCGGGCCACGGTCGCCGCGTCGAACAGGTCCGTGTTGTACTCGACCGTCAGCTCGTGCCCGCCGTCGGCGCGCGGCGCGAACTCCAGCACCAGGTCGAAGCGGGCGGCCGGGCGGGGCAGCGGGTGGTCGTCGATGCGCAGTCCGGCGGCGACCGGCGGCCGGGCGGGGGCGGCCTGCTGGACCACCAGCGCCTGCACCAGCGGGGTGCGGCTGGGGTCGCGGGGCGGGGCCAGCTCCTCGACCACCCGGTCGAAGGGCGCGCCGTCGTGGGCGAACGCGTCCAGCACGGTCGCGCGCATGCTCTGCACGAACCGGTCGACCGTGACGGCGTCGTCGACCTCACCGCGCAGCACGACGGTGTTGGCGAAGAAGCCGGTCACGTCCTCGAGTTCGCGGCGGTCCCGACCGTTGGTGACGGTGCCGAAGGCGACGTCCCGCTGTCCCGAGTGGCGGGCGAACAGCACGGCCGCCGCCGCGGCGAACACCGTGAAGACGGTGGTGTCGCGGCCCGCGGCCAGCTGCCGCAGCCGGTCCACCAGGTGGCGCGGCACGTCCTGGCGGTGGGCGGCGCCCGCGGTGGTGCGCACCCCGGGGCGCGGCCGGTCGGTGGGCAGCTCGAGCTGCTGGAGGCCGGCGAGGTGGCGTCTCCAGTAGGCGAGGTCGTCGGCGTGGGCGTCGGCCGTGTGCCGGCCGCGCTCCCACAGCGCGAAATCCGGGTACTGCACCGCCTGTTCGGGCAGCCCGTCGGGTTCGCCGGCGGCCTCCGCGCGGTAGAGGGCGGCCAGGTCCCGGGTCAGGACGCCGACCGACCAGCCGTCGGTGACGATGTGGTGCTGGGCCAGCAGCAGCACGTGGTCCTCGGGTGCCCGGCGGACGAGCAGCGCCCGCGTCAGGGGCCCGGTCGTCAGGTCGTGGGGGCGGCGCAGTTCCTCGGTCAGCAGGCGCTCGACGGCGCTGTCCCGCCGGTCGGCGGGCACGTGCCCGACGTCGGCGGTGCGCAGCGGCAGGTCCGGCTCGGAGGCGACGCGTTGGACGCCCTGCCCGTCGACCGTGGCGAAGGTGGTGCGCAGGGAGTCGTGGCGGGCGGCGAGCCGGTGCAGGGCGCGTTCCAGGGCAGGCGTGTCGAGGGGGCCGCGCAGGCGCAGGGCGACGCCGGTGTTGTATTCGGTGCCGCCGTCGGTGAGGTCGTCGAGGAACCACAGGCGCCGCTGGGCGCTGGAGAGCGGGACGGGTTCCGAGCGCGGGGCGGCGGGGATCGGCTCCGGCGGGGCGGCGCACGGCTCGGCGGTCAGCGGGGCGAGCGCGGAGATGGTCCGCGCGGTGAACACGTCGCGCAGGGTGAGCCGGGCGCCGGATGCCTCCCGGATGCGGGTCAGCACGCGGGCCGCGAGGATCGAGTCGCCGCCGAGGTCGAAGAAGTCGTCGTCGATGCCGACGGTGTCCACGCCGAGGACGTCGGCCCAGATCGCGGCCAGGGTCCGTTCGCCGTCGGTGCGCGGTGCGACGTGCCGCTCGGCCGGCGCCGCACCGGGGGCGGGCAGTGCCCTGAGGTCGATCTTGTTCTGCGGGGTGAGCGGCAGCGCGTCCAGCACGACGATCACGGAGGGCACCATGTGCGCGGGCAGCGCGGCGGCGAGGGCGGCGCGCAGCCGGGCCGGCTCGGGTCTGCGGGCGGGGGCGGCGGGGGTGACGTAGCCGATGAGCCGGCCGCGGCCCGGATCCTGGTCACGGACCACGACGACGGCCTCGCGGACCTGCGGGTCCCGGGTCAGGGCGGCCTCGATCTCACCGGGTTCGATGCGGAAGCCTCGCACCTTGACCTGCCGGTCGGCACGGCCGAGGAACTCCAGCTCGCCGTCGTCGCGCCGGCGTACCCGGTCGCCGGTGCGGTAGAGACGGGCGCCGGCCGGCCCGAAGGGGTGGGCGACGAACCGTGTCGCGGTCAGTCCGGGGCGGTTGAGGTAACCGCGGGCCAGACCGTCGCCGCCCACGTACAGCTCGCCCTCGCCGCCGGGCGGCACCGGGCGCAGTGCCGCGTCCAGGACGTGTGCCTCGGTGCCGGGCAGCGGGCCGCCGATGGTGGGCGTCCCGGTGCCCGCGGTCAGGGGTCCGGTCCAGGTGGCGACGATGGTGGCCTCGGTCGGCCCGTAGGAGTTGATCATGCGGCGGCCGGGGGCCCACCGGTCGACGAGGGCGGCCGGGCACGCCTCGGCGCCGACGATCAGGGTGCGCAGCGACGGCAGACCGCCGAGGTCCGCCGGGTCGGGCAGGGTGGCGAGGGCCGCCGGCGGTATGAGGGTGTGAGTGATGCGGTGTTCGGCCAGGACGGCGGCCAGTTCGTCGCCCAGCCAGGGCCCGTGCGGCGGGACGACCAGCGTGGCGCCGGACAGCACGGAGATGAACAGCTCCAGCACGGAGGCGTCGAAACTGGGCGAGGAGAACTGCAGCACGCGGTCGCCGGGGCCGACGGCGTAGCGTTCGGCGGCCGCCGCGGCGAAACCGGCGATGCCCCGGTGGGTGACGGTGACGCCCTTGGGGGTGCCGGTGGAGCCGGAGGTGAAGATGACGTACGCGGCATGGTCGGGCAGTACCGGGGGCGCGGGCGCGGTCGCCTCGCGGTCCTCGTCGTCCAGCAGTGCGCGGACCCGGTCGCGGTCGTCCAGGACGATGGCCGGTGCGGCGTCGGCGAGCATCAGTTCCCGCCGTTCGGCGGGGTAGTCGGGATCGACGGGCAGGAAGGCGGCACCGGTCAGGGCCACGGCCAGCTCGGCGGCGATCAGTTCCATCGAGCGCGGCAGGACCAGTGCCACCGTCCGCTCCGGTCCGGCGCCGTTCGCGGCGAGGTGGGCGCCGAGCAGGCGGGCCCGCCGGGCGAGTTCGCCGTACGACCAGGTGCGGCGGCCGTCGGTCACCGCGGGGGCGTGCGGGTCGCGCGTCACCCAGCCGGTGAACACCTCACGGAGCGGGACGTGCCGTGTGGCGTGGTCGGCACGGGCCGGCGGGACGGGACCGGCCGCTGGGGAAGCGGGCGTGGCGGGGCGCGGGGCGTGCAGGTCCGTCATCGGGGAGCAGTCCTTCGGGCGGTGGCGGGGCGCGGACCCGGCGCGCCGCTCGCGGGCGGCGCGCGGGCACACCGGAGCGGTGCGGGGTCTTCGCGTACGGGGCGGGTGCGTGACGGGTGGCGCGGGACGCGGTCGGACGGCGGCGGCGCGGCTCACGGTGCGGTCAACCGACGGCGGTAAGGCGCGCGGTGCGGTCAGCCGGTGCCTGTTCGGCGCGCGGTGCGCCCGGATATCTGCAGCCGGTCGATGGCCCCGGTGACCGGGTCGCGGTGGAAGCGGCCGCCCGGTTCGAGCCGGCCGGTGGACGGGTCCACCAGGTCGCAGGACAGGTCCGCGTAGCACACCAGCGGAATGGGGTAGTCGCCGTCGACGGACAGGGTCGGCTTGCCGTCCCCGTCCAGCTTGACCGTGTACTCGATGCCCCCGTTGCGGTACGTCCCGGCGCAGTCCGTGAGGGTCAGGGCGGGTCCGCGGCGGGTGCCGGCGGACGGGCCGGTGGGCACGCGGATGCCGGTGAACCGGGCGAGTTCGGCGGCGATGTCGCGCCACAGGGCGGTGGCGGCACCGGCGTTGCCGGTGAAGGCGACCACGATGCCCGTGTCGGCGTCGGCCCGCAGGTGGCAGGAGGTGCCCTGGGCGTTGCCGTCGTGGCCCCACCACACCCGGCCGTCCTGCTGGAAGAGGGCGGGGCCCAGGCCCCAGGAGTCCGCCAGCGCACCGGCGTCGGCGGCCGGTTCGGGGTGGCGCATCAGGTCGGCGACGGCGGCCGGCAGCGCGGCCGATCGGCCGATCAGGGCTCTGCCCAGGGTGACCAGGTCCTCGGCGCTGGCCAGCAGGGCTCCGGCGGGGGCCTCCACCGGGGCGAGGTTCTGGTGGGCCGGGCGCACCAGGCCCGTGGCCGTGTTGAGGGCGTGG
Organism: Streptomyces sp. NPDC096105; assembly: GCF_044763335.1. Taxonomy (NCBI): domain Bacteria; kingdom Bacillati; phylum Actinomycetota; class Actinomycetes; order Kitasatosporales; family Streptomycetaceae; genus Streptomyces; species Streptomyces sp. NPDC096105. Next base: position 152,010 of record NZ_JBIWGC010000011.1, on the reverse strand, counting down.
CCGCTGGCGAGCGGCCGCGAGGGGGCGGTGTCGCCGAGGAACGCGGGGACGATGCCCAGGGGTTCCAGGACGAGCGCCGTCACCGCTTCCTGCCAGGTCATGCCCGTCACTTCGGACAGGATGCGGCCGGCGGCGACGTAGCCGGCGTTGGAGTACGAGAATCCGGTGCCCGGCGCGAAGAGGGTGTTCCGGGCGGTCCAGACGGCCGAGAGGTAGCGGGAGGCGGTGGCGCCGACGGCGCTGTCGGAGTCGGGTCCGGTGGGGAGGCCCGAAGTGTGACTCAGAAGGTGACGGACCGTCACATCGGGTAACTCGCCGCGCAAGTCGGGCAGGAGGTCGCTGACGGACTCGTCCAGGTCGATGTCGCCGTCATCGGCGAGGAGCAGGACGGCGGTGGCGGTGGCGACCTTGGTGACGGACCCCAGGGGGACGGCCGTCCGCGCGGTGAACGCGGTGTTCGTCAGGGCGTCGGCCGTGCCGGTGTGCAGGCTGACGAGGTGGGTTCCCGTGTGGACGGCGAGTTGGGCCCCGGGCACGAGGTGTATGCGCGCGAGGGATTCGAGGTGACTGCGCAACTCGTGGTGTGAGACGGCCGATGGCCGGTCGGTGGTCGGCGCGGCGGTCGAGTAGGTCATGGGGACGTGACTCCTGGTGAGAGCGGGTGCGGGGAGAGCGGACGCGCCGGCCCCGCGGTGAGCGGTGCGGGGTGCGCGTCGACGTGCTTACGGCCTGGTGACGGCGATCGGCAGGTGGCGTACGCCGACGATGACAGCCGGGTTCTGGTACGTGACGTCGTCGTACGAGGGCACCTCGATGTCGGGGAAACGATCCGTCATCATCCGCAGGGCGATACGGGCTTCCAGTCGAGCCAGGGGGGCGCCGAAGCAGAAGTGGATGCCGTGCCCGAAAGTCAGATGGGGGTTGGGATCGCGGGCCGGGTCGAAGACGTCCGGCGAGGTGAAGCGGGAGGGGTCGCGGTTGGCGGCTCCCAGGTGGACCATCAGCAGGGTGCCGGCCGGGATCTCGTGACCGCCGAGTTCCACGGTCCGGGTGGTGCGCCGGCCCAGCTCGGGGAAGGGCGGGAGCAACCGCAGGACTTCCTCCACTGCGGCGGGCACCCGGTCCGGGTCCTTGCGCAGTGCGTCGAACGTGCCGGGGTGCCGGTCGAAGGTGACCACGGCGTTGCCGAGCAGCGCGGTGGTGGTGATGTGCCCGGCGACCAACAGCAGGGCGACGAAGCCGACGATCTCCTGGTCCTCCAGCCGCGTCCCGTCGACCTCGGCGGAGAGGAGTCTTGTGGTCAGGTCGTCACCGGGGTCGGCGCGGCGGCGGCGTATGTGGTCCAGCACGTAGCCGTTCATCTCGCGCACGGTCGGGGCGATGGCCTCCAGCGCCCGTTCCAGGTCGGCCATGTCGAGGCTGTCGCCGAGCTGGTCGCCGCCGAAGAGGGTCGCGGCCCACTCCTGGAACAGCCGGTGGTCCTCGGCGGGGACACCGAGGAGTTCGGCGATCACGATGATCGGCAGGGGGTAGGCGAGGGTGTCGACCAGGTCGAAGCGGTCGCGGTCGGCGACACCGTCGAACAGCCGCGCGCAGACGGCCTCGACACGAGGTGCGAGTCCGTGGACCACGCGGGGGGTGAAGGCCTGGCTGACCAGGGTGCGGAGCTTGCGGTGCTCCGGCGGGTCCATGCCGACGAAGTTGCCCTGGGTGAAGGCCTCGAAGTCCTCCTGGGTGGGGGCGATCGGCGTCATGTCGGAGGAGTACGTCGCCGGGTCGGACAGGACGGCAGCGACGCCCTGGTGGTCCACGACGTGCCACTGCTGCCGCTCCTCGTCGTACGCCACGGGGCCCGCGTCGCGTAAGCAGCGCCATCTCTCGGGTAACACGTCGAGTGGCGATTCCGCCCCGGTCAGTTCTGTGCTTGTCACCGTTTCTCCTTGGGTGAGAACACGCAGGCCCGGCGGTGGGTCACCGACGATGCCGTGGTGCGACGACGCCGTGGGCCGCCGCGGGCAGGGGTGGCCGGCATTGCCCTCGGCCACCGGACGTGGCGCCACTGGACGGCTCGCGCTCCGCGCCGCGGGCCGCCCCGCGGCCCGCCCCCCCCGGGGGCCGGGCCGGGAGCGGCCTGCCGGTCCGCCGGCTCACGGCATGCCGGCCCGGGCGTCAGCACATCCGAGGACAGCTTTCGGACGGCGGGGATGCGGCTCCGAGCGGTCCGGAAGCCCGCCGAGCAGCGGACAGGCCCGCACCTGCGCAGCCTGGCAGCACACACCCCGGGGACCGACGAACAGACATCAACACATCCCCCCGTGACTTCTCCCGTGCAGCAACCCCGCGCGGGAACTCCCCTGACCCACGATCCCGCACTTCACATGCCAAGAACACGCCTTCAACACGATTCGTCCGGGCCGAGCGCGCTCACAGTTTTCACGTCGGGTGACGAGATCGCAACCCCCCGAAATCGAAGGGGGAGAGCCGTCAGGCACCTCGCCAAGAAGGGCGTGTATCCCGGCGTTTCACATTCAAACCTGGTGCTGTCGAAGAGAATTCACACGCCCTCCACACCGCGGGGCACGACCCCCCTCACCCCCGCGACCACCGCCTCGATCACACGGCCGTCCGCACCACGGGTTTCGGCCAGACCGGGCGCGGGTCGCCCCGGGCCCCGCCGGGTCGTCCGGTCACCGGCACGGCCACGGCGTCGGGGCCGGCCCGGCGCGCGCGGAAAACCGAGGACACGCGCGCTCGCCCACGTGCGTGGGCGCCACGTCAATGAGAGAGCAGCAGCCCGGCGCGGCCCCGGCGCGCTGCGGGCCCACCGCCCGTCATCGGTCGCCGGCCTCGGCGCACTCGGCGACGAGGCGCACGACGGTGTCCTGGTGGTCCGACAGGAAGAAGTGTCCGCCGGGGAGCATTTCCAGCCGGAAGCCGGCCGTGGTGTGACTCTTCCAGGCCGCGGCTTCCTCCGGCGTCACCTGCGGGTCCCGGTCCCCGGTCAGACAGAGGACGGGCGTCGCCACCACCGCGTCGGGGACCGGCCGATACCGGGTGACTGCCCGGTAGTCGTTGCGTATGGCGGGCAGCGTCAGGTCCATCAGGTCCGGGCTGCTCAGGATCGCCGTGTCGGTTCCGCCGAGGCGTGCGAGGTGGTCGAGCAGGTCCCGGTCGGAGTCGAACGCCTGGGCCTCTCGCGTCACCGACGGGGCGGCGCGGCCGGAGACGACCAGGCGGCAGTGGGCCGTCAACCGGTCGCGCCCGAGCCGGAGCATCGACTCGAAGGCGACGGACGCTCCCATGCTGTGACCGACGAGGACGAGCGGCACGGGCTCTGCCGCCCATCGCCGCAGGGACGGCAGCAGCCGGCCGGCAAGGCCTTCGACGGTCGTCACGAACGGTTCGCCCCAACGCTCCTGCCGCCCCGGGTACTGAACGGCTGCCACGTCGTACCCGTCGGGGAACCGCCGCGCGAACGGAGCGTAGAACGAGGCGGCGCCTCCGGCGTGCGGAAAGAACACCACGCGCGCCCGGGCATCCGCGGCACCGCGCAGTGGCCTGATCCAAGGGTCCTTGCCCACCATCGCCACTCCTCACCCCTCGTCATGCGGCCGGGCCCGCCCACCGGTCCCCCTTGTGACCGTCGTCGACGGTACGGTGCCCACCCTCCGACCGTCGAGGGGGCCGAGAACACCCCGGCGCACCACCCTGCGAGCGCATCGGTCACCACCCGCACCGAAGCGGACGGCCTCCCGGTGGACGAAGTGGCGCTTCGCCGTGCGGTGTGCGGTGCTGCAGCACCACGGCGGGTGGATCGGGCACGTGCAGCCGGTGACCAGGCACCCGGCGAGTGACATCGACAAGGCCGCGGCCACCGTCGAGGAGCGTGTGGTGGGCGGCCTGGACGCCGGGGCGGGTGGGGGCGCGTACACGCCGCCGGGCCGCACACCCCGTGGGTGCGGGCCCGGTGATGGCGGGGGTCAGTCCTCGCCGCGCACGATGTTCCCCTCGGCCCAGGTGACCGGGGCGGCCGGTGTGGTGTTCCGGTCGACCGCGGGCAGGCAGGTCCGCAGCGGTTCCTGACCACGCAGTCGCCGTGCGCGCGCCCAGCCGGTCTCCGGACGGCGGGTCCGGGGCTTGTCGGTACTCTCCGTGATCACGTCACATCATCTTCCTTCCGTGGCGCCGGCGGGCCGGGTCCCCCGGTGCCACGGAGGCCGAACCCCACACCGCGCATTCATGCGGCTCCCCTACGAATGTGAGGGGTTCACGTGTGCGGACGGGCGACACTGATGTCACCGAGCGCCGACTCCGGGTCGCGCTCCATGGCGACGTCCCCCAACGACACGACGCCGACCGGGTGTTCGTCGTCGACCACCGGGACGCGGCGCACGGCGTGTTCGCGCATCAGCCGCACCGCGAGGTCCAGCTCGTCGTCGGGCCGTACGGTCACCAGGTCGTCGCTGCACGCGCGGGCCACGGTGGTCTCCTCGGGGTCGACGCCCTCGGCGACCGAACGCACCACCAGGTCCCGGTCGGTGACCAGTCCCCGCAGCCGCCCCTCGTCGGTGACCAGCACGGCGCCGAGGTCGCGGTCCCGCATGATGCGGGCGACCTGCGCGACGGAGGTGTGCGGCCCGACGGTCACGGGCGCGGCGGTCATGATGTCGCGGACGTACTGGGTCATGAGGTGTCCCCTTCCTCGGCCTGCTCGGCGTCCTCGCCGGCTCGGTGAAGGACCCGGGTACCCGCCGTGCGGCGGACGGCACCGTCAGCGCCGTACGGTGAACTCCGCCCACACCTGCTTGCCGCCGCTGACCGGCAGGGTTCCCCAGGACGCCGCCACCGCCTCGACGAGCAGGATGCCGCGGCCCCCGGTGGCCTCCCAGCCGATGCCGGTGGGCCTCACCGGCGAGCGCGGGGAGGCGTCCGCGACGGCGAGGCGCAGCCGGTCCCCGATCAGGGCGAGGTCGAGGCGCACCTGGCCGTCGGTGTGCACCAGGGCGTTGGTGACCAGCTCGGAGACGGCGAGGAGCGGCGCGTCGATCTCCTCGGTGACGCCCCAGGAGCGCAGGGTGCGCCGGGTGAAGCGGCGGGCGTGACCGACCGCCTGGGGCACCCGCCACACGGTCCAGCTCTCCCGCAGCGGACGGGTGTCCATGCCGTCGTAGCGCATCAGCAGCAGCGCCACGTCGTCGCTGCGGAGCGCGTTGCCGAGCAGCGTGTCCGCGACCGGCCCCAGGTCGGCGGGGTCGGCGGCGGCCACCTGCCGGGCGAACCGCTCCATGCCCGTGTCGATGTCGGAGTCGGGCGACTCGACCAGGCCGTCCGTGGTGAGGGCGACCAGCGTGCCGGGCTGGAGCCGCAGCGGGTTCATCGGGAAGTCGCACTGCCGCACCACTCCGAGCGGCGGACCGCCCTCCGCCTCCGCGATCTCGGTGCGCCCGTCCGGGTGGCGCAGCACCGGCGGCAGATGCCCGGCGCGCACGCACCAGGCGGCGCCCGCCTCCATGTCGACGTCGACGTAGCAGCAGGTGGCGAAGAGGTCGGTCTCCATGTCGACGAGAAGCCGGTTGGCGTGGGAGACCACCACGTCCGGGGGATGTCCCTCGACGGCGTAGGCGCGCAGGGCGGTGCGCATCTGTCCCATGAGGGTGGCGGCGCCGGCGCTGTGGCCCTGTACGTCCCCGATGACGAGGGCGACGTGGTTGTCGGCCAGCGGGATGACGTCGTACCAGTCGCCGCCGAGTTCCAGTCCGGCGGTGCTGGGCAGGTAACGGGCGACGGCGACCGCGCCCGGCAGCCGGGGCAGGCGGCGCGGCAGCAGCTGGCGCTGGAGCATGCCGACCAGTTCGTGCTCGGCGTCGAAGGCACGGGCCCGCATCAGCGCCTGCCCGGCCAGGTTGGCGGCGGCGGTGAGCAGGGTCCGCTCGTCCGCGCCGATGTCGTGCGGGGCGTCCCAGCCGACGAGGCAGGCGCCGGCCATGCGGTTGCCGGCGGGCAGCGGCAGCACCGCGAGACCGCCCGGGCCGACCCCGGCGAGCGCCGGTTCGAGCGGGGAGCCGGCCGGCCACATCACGGGGCGGCCGTCGCGCAGCGCGGCGGCCAGGGTCGGCATGGTGCGCACGGGCGCGTCGGGCCACTCGGTGCGCCACTCCGACCGCCACAGCTCCGGCCAGGCCTCCGGCTCGGGCGGGTCGAGGACGGTGACGACGAGCCGGTCGCTCTCCAGCTCGGCCAGCGCCATCCGGTCCGCGCGCAGCGGGCGGCGCAGCGCCGCCACCACGGCCTTGCCGACGTCCCGCACGGTCACGGCGGTGGACAGGGCGGCGGCCAGGCGCTGCACCCGCGCCACGTCGGTGACGTCGGCGCGCAGCGAGGAGGCGTCGGCGACGGTGCCGACGAGCCGGGCCGGGCCTCCCTCGCCGCCGGGCGCCAGCCGGCCGCGCAGCCGGAGCCACCGGGGCGGTCCGGCGGGCTGGAGCACCCGGAACTCCAGCTCGCGGTCGCCGATGGTCATGTGGTCGGCCTCCACCACGGACATCAGCGAGGGCAGGTCCTCGGGGACGGCCAGGCCGAGCAGGGTCTCCATCCGCCCGTCGAAGTCGTCCGGGTCGAGTCCGTAGAGGTCCAGGACGTCGTCGTGCACCCGGACCCGGCCGGTGTCCATGGCGAGGCTGAAGCCGCCCGGTGGCAGGTCCGCGCCCTCGGCGGTGACGGGCGGCGCGGGGAAGGCGACGGCGTCGGCGACAAGGCCGAGGCACGCCCGGTCGTCGGCGTCGAACCCGCCGGGCCGCTCGCTCACCGCGAGCAGACAGCCGCCGCCGTCGTGGCGCACGGGCAGGGCGGCGAGGTGGAAGTCGCGGCGGGGCGTGCGCCGCGACTGGGACTGGGCGGCCAGGTCCCTCGGGCCGAGCCACACCGCGCGTCCGCGGTGGGCCTCGGCGACGGGGCCGCGGCCGGTGGCGGAGTAGCAGTCGCGCACCCCGCACAGGGTCCGCGGCACCCCGGCGGCCTCCGCCAGACACAGCAGCTCGCCGTCCTCGCCGGGGGCGTAGACGCCGGCGAACAGGGCGCCGGCGAAGACGAGGGCCTGCTCCAGGGTCCTGCGCAGCCGGTCGGGCGCCTGCGGATCCGCCGCGATCGCGCTCAGGGCGCCCTCGGCACGCAGCGTTCTCGTGCCGCCTCCCGCAGCGCCCTCACCGACCACGTTGGCCATTACAGCGCCAAAGGGACACGGGCGCAGCCCCTGTGCGCGAACGGCTCCCGGGCGGACCACCCCGGGAACCGTTCGCGGGGGTCCGTCAGGGCCGGCACGGCGGGCGCGGGCCTCACGGCGGCAGAACGGGGTACGCGCAGGGGTGCGCGCAGGGGTGCGCGCGAAGGGCCGTGCGGGCCCGGTGGCGCGGGCCGTGCGGGGAGGCGCCCCGGCCCGCACACGGCCGGGGCGCCTCCCGCCCACGGGGTCAGTGCGACGGGGCCGGCCCGGAGTCCGTCCCGGAGCCGGGCCCGGAGTGGCGGCCGGAGCCCGTGCCGTTCCGCTCCGGCGCACCGTGGTGCCCGCCCCCGCCGTCCTGGCCGGCGCCGACGTCCTGACCACCCGTCCGGTCCCCGGCGTCCGCCCGGCCGTCCGCGCCCGCCTGGCCGTCGCCGGTCCCCTCGCCCGCGCCCTGCGCCTGGCCGCCGGCCTGGCCGTCCGCGCCGGCGTCGGCGCCGAGGGTCGCGCCGACCGCCTCCAGGGCGGTGGTGACGGGCTGGAAGAAGGTCTCGCCGCCCACGGTGCAGTCACCGCTGCCGCCCGAGGTCAGGCCGAGGGCGAGACCGTCCTGGGTGAACAGCGGGCCGCCGCTGTCGCCTGGCTCCGCGCACACATCGGTCTGGATGAGGCCGGTGACCGTGCCCTCGGGGTAGTTCACCGTGGCGTCGAGGCCGAGCACCTGTCCGTCGGCGAGGCCGGTGGTGCTGCCCATGCGGAACACCTGCTGTCCGGCCGTGGCGTCCGCGGCCCGGACGACCGGGACCGTCTGGCCGCCGACGTTCACCTCGCTCGGGGCCTCGACGGCCGGGTCGTCGTAGGTGAGCAGCGCGAAGTCGCCCGCGCCCGGGAAGAGCGCCTGGCCGACCGTGGCGATGGGCTCGCCGCCCTGCCGGTCGGACCACTCGTCGCCGGCGGCGACACAGTGCCCGGCGGTGAGGAACGCCGGGCTGCCGTCGCCCGCGGTGACGTTGAAGCCGAGCGAACAGCGGGCGCCGCCCGCGAAAATGGCGTCACCGCCGGACGCGAAGGTGCGGAAGGTGCCCGCGGACTTCTTGAGGGTGGCCATGCCGGAGCCGAGGCCCTCGACGGTGGACTCCAGCCGGTCCCACGTGTCGCCGGTGACGGTGCTGTCCGCGGTGACGAGGATCTTGTTGGTGCGCGGGTCGACCGCCCAGGAGGTGCCCGGGATGGTCGCCTCCGTCCTCAACGTCCGCGCCCCGGCCTCCAGTTCGGCCATGCTGTGGTCGACCTCGCGGACCTCCGCGCCCGCGCCGCGCGCCTTCCGGGCCATGGCGCCCTCGCCGCGCACCACGTTGACGACGAGCCGCTTGTCCTCACCGTCGTACCAGGCGCCCGCGTACGCGTCGCCGAGCATGCCGGCGAGCCGGGTGGCGAGGTCCGAGGCGTCACCCGCCCTGAGGGTCCTCGGCGCGGCCGCGGCGTCGTCCGGCGCGCCGTCCTGGGACGCACCGGCGCTGGGGAGCAGGATCACGGCGGCGCCGAGGGCCGCCACAGCGCCCACCGCTGCCGCGGCCTTGCGCTTCGGGATTCGCTTGTGACTCAAACTTCTCGACCTCCTGGGGGGACCGGAGTCGTGCCGCCGTCCGGCGGCTGTTCGGGGCGCCTGGACGGTCGTTGGTACGCAAGGGAGCCGAGAGGTGTTCAACGCCTTCCAGGCCCTCACCGTCCGTCACCGTCCGGGGGCGCCCGGTGCCCGGTCCCGCCGTGGATCCCGGCTTCGGGGAATCTGCACAGCGCATGCCCGACCCGGTCACCGGATCCGAGATGCGTGCACGGGGCACTCATCCGGGACACGCCTTTGCGGCCGGTGTGCCGGATTCCGGCCACGGGCCGCACGTGGCCGGATGCGCACACGCCGTGGCCCCTGTGAAGAAGTCGCCGCCGAGCCGTGCCCTCGTCTGCACTCCTGCGTACCTCATGGTCGCAATTCGCCTGGTGAGGCGGGTGAGCGAATGGAAGCCGCCGGACGCCGCGTGCTTTGATCCATCGCACCGCGAGGCCGTTCCGGGCCCCCGGCGACGGGCGCTCGGACGCCTGCGGCCGCGGCCTTCATCCGTCCCCGGAGGGGGCCGTTCCCCCTTGTGAAAGTCCATACGAAGGGAAGTTCCGCCATGAACTCCGTCCCCCAGGTCGAGACCGCCGAGATCTCCGACGCCGAGCTCGACGCCGTCTCCGGCGGTCTGTCCGTGAACGCCGTGCACACCGTCACCGGCGCCCTGGACAGCGTCGCCCCGGTGTCCGGCCTGGCCGACACGGCCGTCGGCACCGTCGAGGGCGTCACCGGCCTGAACACGGCCCCGGTCACCAACCTGGTCGCCGGTCTCTGATCGCGCCCTTGTCCCGCCGGGTCCCGGAGCCGCTCCCCTGTTCCGGGACCCGGCGGCGCGTCCGCAGTCCTTCCGTCACGTCGCACCGTTCGTCCAGGTGAGGGAAGACCCGTGCAATTCCGCCAACAGGCCCTCGCCAGGCTCCGGTCGCCGGAGGAACTCGACCTGCCGGTGCGCTTCGCCCGCCCGCAGGGCCGGCTGGTGCTGTGCGTCACCGTGATCGCGATGGCCGCCGCGTCCGTGTGGGCGCTGACCGGCTCGGTCGCCTCCACCGTCCAGGCGCCCGCCATCCTCACGTACGGGCGGGGCAGTTACGTGCTGCAGAGCCCCGTCGCGGGCCAGGTCACCGCCGTGCTCGCGCGCGAGGGCGAGCGGCTGCCGGCCGGCTCCCCCGTGCTGAAGGTCCGCACCCCGGACGGCGACCGGGTGGTGCGCACCCTGCAGGCGGGCCGGATCACCGCGCTCGCCGCGAACGCCGGGCAGATCATCGCGACCGGCGCGGACGTCGCCGCCGTGGAGAAGGTCAGCGGCGCGAAGGCCCCGCTGTACGCGACGGTGTACGTCCCCGCGCAGCAGGCCGCCGGCATCCCCGAGCACGCCTCCGTCGACCTGACGGTGCAGTCGGTGCCGAGCCAGGAGTACGGCGTGCTGCGCGGCGAGGTGACGGAGGTGGACCGCTCCGCGCGGTCCCCGCGGCAGATCGCCGCGTTCCTCGGTGACGCCCAGCTCGGCGAGGAGTTCACCCGCGACGGCAGGCCGGTGGCGGTCACCGTGAAGCTGAAGCGTTCCTCCCGCACGAGGAGCGGCTACGCGTGGTCGTCGGCCGAGGGCCCGCCGTTCGAGCTGACGTCGATGACCCTGGCCACCGGTTCCGTCCGGCTGGCCGACCGGCGTCCCGTGGATTGGCTGCTGCCGTGAGCACCGCACAGAAGACCCGCGGCGGACGCCGTGCCGCCCCGCCCCGCCGCACGGCGCCCGCGTCCCGCGCGAAGACCGTCCGTACGCCCACCGTGCTCCAGATGGAGGCCGTGGAGTGCGGCGCCGCCTCGCTCGCGATGGTGCTGGGCCACCACGGCCGTCATGTGCCGCTGGAGGAGCTGCGCGTCGCGTGCGGCGTCTCACGGGACGGCTCGCGCGCCGGCAACCTGCTGAAGGCGGCCCGCAGTTACGGGCTGACCGCCAAGGGCATGCAGATGGACCTGGCGGCCCTCGCCGAGGTGACGGCGCCGGCCGTCCTGTTCTGGGAGTTCAACCACTACGTCGTCTACGACGGCATGGCCCGCCGCTTCGGCCGCCGCGGGGTGTACGTCAACGACCCCGCGAAGGGCCGCCGGTTCGTGCCGCTGGAGGAGTTCGACGGCAGCTTCACCGGCGTGGTGCTGGTGATGGAGCCCGGCGAGGACTTCACCCGCGGCGGCCGCAGGCCGGGCGTGCTCGGCGCGATGCCGGCCCGGCTGCGCGGCACCGCGGGCACCCTGCCCGTCGTGGTGCTGACCAGCCTGCTGCTGGTGGCGGTGGGCGCGGCGGTGCCCGGCCTGAGCCGCACCTTCGTCGACGAGTTCCTCATCGGGCGGCGGACGGCGACGCTGGACGTGCTGTTCGCGTCGATGGGCGCCTGCGTGCTGCTCACGCTGCTGCTGACCTGGCTGCAGCAGGCCAGCCTGCTGCACGGCCGGCTGATCTCGTCCACGCTGTCCAGCGCGCGGTTCCTGCGCCATCTGCTGCGGCTGCCGGTGACGTTCTTCTCCCAGCGCGGCCCCGCCGACCTGGTGCAGCGCCTGCAGTCCAACGACGCAGTGGCCGAGACGCTGGCCCGTGACCTGTCGGCGGCGGGCGTCGACGCGGTGGTGGTCGTGCTGTACGCGGTGCTGCTGTACACGTACGACCCGCAGCTCACGTTCGTGGGCATCGGGGTGGCGCTGCTGAACATCGCGGCGATGCGGATCGTGATCCGGCTGCGCGCCACCCGCACGGCGAAGCTGCGCGCAGACACGGCACGGCTCACCGACACCGCGTACACGGGGCTGCAGCTGATCGAGACGCTGAAGGCGACCGGCGGTGAGGACGGCTACTTCCGCAAGTGGGCGGGGCAGCACGCCACCACCTTGGAGGAGCAGCAGCGGCTGGGGGTGCCGAGCGCGTGGCTCGGCGTCGTCGCGCCGACGCTCGCCACGCTCAACAGCGCGCTGATCCTGTGGATCGGCGGGATGCGGGCGGTCGAGGGACACCTCTCGGTCGGTCTGCTGGTCGCCTTCCAGGCGCTGGTCACCCGGTTCACCGCGCCGCTGACCCGGCTGAACGGGGTGGCGGGCCGCATCCAGGACTTCGCCGCCGACGTGGCCCGGCTGAAGGACGTGGAGAACTTCCGGGCGGACCCGCTGTACGGCCGTCCGGGCGCCGGCGGGGCGACGCGGCGGCTGCACGGCCATGTGGAGCTGCAGAACCTCGCCTTCGGCTACAACCCGCTGGACGAGCCGCTGCTGACCGGGTTCGACCTGACCGTGGGTCCGGGCCGGCAGGTGGCGCTGGTGGGCGGCTCGGGCAGCGGCAAGTCGACGGTGTCGCGGCTGATCGCGGGGCTGTACACCCCGTGGGAGGGCGTGATCCGCATCGACGGGCGGCGCATCGAGGACATCCCGCGCGGGGCGCTCGCCGCGTCCGTCTCCTTCGTCGACCAGGACGTGTTCCTGTTCGAGGGCACGGTGCGGGACAACGTGGCGCTGTGGGACCCGTCGGTCCCGGACGAGGCGGTGGTGGAGGCGCTGAGGGACGCGGCGCTGTACGACGTGATCGCGCGGCGGCCGGGCGGCATCCACAGCCCGGTCGAGCAGGACGGCCGGAACTTCTCCGGCGGTCAGCGGCAGCGTCTGGAGATCGCCCGGGCGCTGGTGCGGCGGCCGAGCATCCTGGTGCTCGACGAGGTGACCAGCGCGCTGGACGCCGAGACCGAGCAGGTGGTGATGGACAACCTGCGCCGCCGCGGCTGCGCGTGCGTGGTCATCGCGCACCGGCTGTCCACGGTCCGCGACAGCGACGAGATCGTCGTCCTGGACCGGGGCACGGTCGTGGAGCGCGGGCGGCACGAGGAACTGGTGGCGCGCGGCGGCGCGTACGCGGCGCTGGTCAGGGAGCGATGAGATGACTGCCGTGCGGGAAGGGCAGGGCGGCGACGTCGTCCTGGGCGCGCTCGGCGCGCTGGGCACCCCGGTCGACTGCTCCGGGTCCGGGCGGCTGGACCTGGAGGGGCCGCAGGTGCTGTGGCTGATCGCGTCCGGCGCCGTGGACCTGTTCGCGGTGGACGCCGGGCAGCAGGGCCACTGGCACCACCTGGGCCGCCTCGGGGCGGGCTCGCTGGTGCCGGGCCCGGTCGCCGGTCCCGCGCACACCCTGGTGGCGCGCCCGCTGCGGGACTGCGTGGTGCGCCGCATCGCGCTGCGCGAGCTGTACCAGCCGGCGGGCACCCGGACCTGGTCGTACGACGCGTACGGCGACCCGCGGCACGTGCCGCCGGCGACGAGCCCGCTGGAGTACGCGCTCGCCCTGGGCGTGGGCCGGAGCCTGGCCGTGCTGTTCCAGGCGCCGATGGCGACGGAGCGGGCGGCGGCGCCCACCGACGACGACGTGTTCTGGATGCGGGTGCCGCCAGGCAGCGTGCAGTACGGCTCCGTGTACGGCGCGGAGGCCGCGGCCGACCTGCTGATGGACCCGGCGCTGTGGCAGACCATGGTCGGCCAGCAGTACCGCCTGATGACCACGCTGGACCGGTGGATCGAGCAACTGGAGGAGACGCACGAGACGCGGACCGCGCGGGGCATCGCGGCCGGCGAGGCGGCGCGGGCGCGGGCCGACCGGACGCTGCTCGCCGCGATCGGCAGGCGGTCGGGGCGGCGCACGACGGCCGCGGACGCGGACGCCACGTACGCGGCCTGCGACCTGGTGGCGCGGGCGGCCGGGATCACCCTGGCCGCGCCCGCGCGGACCGGTGCCGGCGGAGACCGGCTGGACCCGGTGGAGCAGGTCGCGCTGGCCTCACGGCTACGCACCCGGGCGGTGCGCCTGGAGGGCCGGTGGTGGCGCGACGACGCGGGGCCGCTGGTGGGTCACCGCGCCCTGTCGGGGGCGCCGGTGGCGCTGCTGTGGCGGCGCGGCGGCTATGTGGCCGTGCATCCGTCGACCGGGCGGGAGACCCCGGTCGAGAAGGCGAACGCCGGGGAGTTCGAGCCGCGCGCGGTGATGTTCTACCGTCCGCTGCCCGAGCGGCGGCTGAGCCCGCTGCGGCTGATGCGGTTCTGCCTGGGCGGCGCCCGGGGCGACCTGGCGGGGCTGCTGGTGAGCGGCCTGGTGACGGTGGTGCTCGGCGCGCTGGTGCCGCTGGCGACGGGCCGGGTGCTCGGCGCGTACGTGCCGAGGGCGCGGACGGACCTGATCGCGCAGGTGTGTCTCGCGGTGATCCTCAGCAGTGTGGTGGCGGCCGCGTTCATGCTGCTGCAGAACCTCACCCTGCTGCGGCTGGAGGGCCGGGTGGAGGCCGCGCTGCAGCCGGCGGTGTGGGACAGGCTCCTCAGGCTGCCGGCGCGGTTCTTCACCGAACGGTCCACCGGTGAGCTGGCGAGCGCGGCGATGGGCATCAGCGCGATCCGCCGGATGCTGGCCGGGGTGGGGCCCACGGTGGCCCAGTCGGTCACGGTGGGCGCGGTGAACCTGGCGCTGCTGCTGTGGTTCAGCGTGCCGATGGCGCTGGCCGCGCTGGGCATGCTGGCCGTGATCGCGGGCGTGTTCCTGGGACTGGGGCTGTGGCAGGTGCGCTGGCAGCGGCGGCTGGTGGTGCTCACCAACAAGCTGAACAACCAGGCGTTCCAGACGCTGCGCGGCCTGCCGAAGCTGCGGGTGGCGGCGGCGGAGAACTACGCGTACGCGGCGTGGGCGTCGCAGTTCGCGCGCAGCCGTGAGCTGCAGCGGAAGGCGGGCCGGATCAAGAACCTGACCGCGGTGCTGGGCGCGGTCCACCTGCCGCTGTGCACGCTGGGGATGTTCATGCTGCTGGCGGGCCCGGCGCGCGGGTCGATGACGGCGGCGGAGTTCCTCACCTTCCACACGTCGGTGACGATGGTGCTGACGTCGGTGACCCAGCTGACGGGCTCGTTCGTCTCGGCGGTCGCCGCGCTGCCGCTGTTCGAACAGATCCGGCCGGTGCTGGACGCGGCGCCCGAGGTGCGCGCGGCGAGCACCCGGCCGGGCCCGCTGACCGGCGCGATCGAGGCGCGGCGGGTGTCCTTCCGCTACTCCGACGACGGCCCGCTGGTGCTGGACGACGTGTCGTTCGAGGCGCGGCCGGGCGAGTTCGTGGCGGTCGTGGGCCCGAGCGGCTGCGGCAAGTCGACGCTGCTGCGGCTGCTCATCGGCTTCGACCGCCCGCTGTCCGGCAGCGTGCTGTACGACGGTCAGGACCTCGCGGCGCTGGACCCGTCGGCGGTGCGCCGCCAGTGCGGTGTGGTGCTCCAGCACGCGCAGCCGTTCACCGGGTCGATCATGGACGTGATCTGCGGCAGCGAGCCGTACACGCCGGAGGAGGCGATGGCGGCGGCGGAGATGGCGGGGCTGGCCGAGGACATCCGCCGGATGCCGATGGGGCTGCACACCGTCGTGTCCGGCAGCGGCGCGGTCTCCGGCGGCCAGCGTCAGCGGCTGATGATCGCCCGGGCGCTGATCCGCCGGCCCCGGATCCTCTTCTTCGACGAGGCGACCAGCGCCCTGGACAACGGGACGCAGCGCACGGTGATCGAGAGCACCAAGGCGCTGCGGGCGACCCGCGTCGTCATCGCGCACCGGCTGTCGACGGTGCTGGACGCGGACCGGGTGGTGGTGATGGAGGCCGGCAAGGTGGTCCAGCAGGGCGCCCCGTCCGAGCTCCTCGCCGACACCCGGGGCCGGCTGCACGAGCTGGTGCGCAGGCAGCTGGCCTGAGCCGTCGGCCGTCGGCCCCCGGGGACGGCGCGGTCCCCCTCCCGTCGGGGCACGCACACCGTGGCGCGTATGCGGCCCTCCGCGCGATCCGTCCGTTGGACGGGGCGGTAAATGGGTACCCACGGGCCATGCGGACCAGCGTGGTGGATGTGGGGTCGAAGACCGTCCGGCTCGTCGTGTCGGACACGGAGGGCGGTGCGCCGCTGCCGGTGCACACGGCCAAGTGGCGGCTGCGGCTGTCCGAGCAGGTCACGCCCGGCGGGCCGGTGCCGGACCGCGCCGTGGAGGACCTGGTGGAGGCCGTCGCGGCGGCGGACCGGGCCGCCGCGCGCTGGGGCGCCGCCGGTCCCCTGGCCTTCGCCACGGCCGTGGTGCGCGGGGCTTCGAACGGGCGTGAGGTGCTGCGCACGGTCCGGGAGCGGACCGGCGTCGCGCTGTGCACCCTGCCCGGCGAGGTCGAGGCGGAGCTGACCTTCCTCGCCGCGCGCCGCTGGATGGGCTGGCGCTGCGGGCCGCTGGCCCTGCTGGACATCGGCGGCGGCTCGCTGGAGGTCGCCTTCGGGCGCGGCCGGCTGCCCGACTTCGCCGCTTCGCTGCCGCTGGGCGCGGCCCGGCTGACCCACGAGCACTTCGGGGACGAGGACCCGCCCTCGCCCGACCGGGTGCGCGCCCTGCGCCGGCGGGTGCGTCACCAGTTGCGCGACGCCGCGGCCCGGATCCGCTGGGAGGGGCCGCGCACGGCGGTCGCCACCTCCCGCACCTTCCAGCAGCTCGGCCGGCTGTGCGGGGCGGCGCCCGGCCGACACGGCCCGTTTGTGGAGCGGGAGTTGTCCGTCGCCGACCTGCGCGGGGCGATCGACCGGCTGGCCGCCCTGCCGGCCGCCGAACGCGCCCGGCTGCCCGGCATCTCCGCGCCCCGCGCGACGCAGAGCCTGGCGGGGGCCGTGGTGGCGCACACCGCGATGAAGCTGACCGGCCTGGCGACGGTGACGATCTGCCCCTGGGCACTGCGCGAGGGGGTGCTGCTGCGCCACGTGGAGGACGGCCCCTCCTGGTGGGCGGAGATCACCCGGCGCAACGAGGAGGCGGAGGGCGCCGACCTGGTGCCGCTGCGCATCGCCGCCGCCCGGCCCTGACTCCCGCCCGCGGGGCCGGGAGCGACGAGCACGACCGAGCACGACCGAGCACGACGTGAGGAGAGCCCGTTGTCCGAGCACGAGCACGACGACACCCCGAAGCCGTCCGAGTCGGCCCTCGAGGAGGTGCTGCGCGAGGTGGAGGAGGCCGAGCGCCGCACCCGGGACACCGACGAGGACCGCCGTCACCACGGCGAGGCGGGTGATGCGGTCACGCCCAACGTCCGGGCGCAGGAGGAGGCGGAGGGCGAGTAGACGCGCGCGGACACCGCCGCCCGGGTTCCGGGAGGACCTGGACGGCAGCCCCGTGACCGCCCCTACTGCGGCGGAGCGCCGAGCGGGTGGGCCGCGGGGGCGCGGGCGACGCCCAGCAGGTTCGCGGCCATCGCGCGGCCCGTGCTGCGCGACCAGTCCTGGCCGCTGCCGCCCTCCAGGAAGCTCGGCCCGGGGCCCGGGCCCTGGTTCCAGTAGGTCCACGCCTGGCCGGGGACGGTGTAGCCGATGTCGTGGAGCGCGCCCGTGATCTCGCTGATCACATGGTGCGCCCCGTCCTCGTTGCCGGTGACGACGACGCCGGCGACCCGGTCGCAGGCCACCGGGCGTCCGTCGTCGTCGGTCTCGGACATCATCCCGTCCATGCGCTCCAGGACGCGCTCGGCCACCGACGACGGCCGGCCCAGCCAGGTCGGCGAGGCGATGACGAGGATCTCCGACGCGAGCAGCTTCTCGTGCACTCCCGGCCAGTCGTCGCCCTCGTGCACGGCCTCGCTGACCACGCCCGGGGCGATGTCCAGGTCCACGGCGCGGACGACGCCGACCTCGACGCCCTCCCGCTCCAGCCGCTCGGTGACGGTCCGGAACAGCGCCTCGGTGCCGGAGGTCTCCGGCGACTTCTTGAGCGTGCAGTTGATCACCCATGCCTTCGTGACGTCATGGCGTACCCCGCGCGTCCGCCCCCGCCGCACCGGCAGGGGTTTCCGTACGCCGTCCGGGTACACGGGGTCCATGGACGACCCTCGAGACGAACCTCTGCTGCCCGCGCCGCGCGGGCCGCTCAGCCGCGCCGTGACGACGTATCTGCGGGGCGCCGGCCCGCTGCCCTCCGAGGAGGACGTGGCCGCCGCCCCGGTGTACGGCGAGGACCTCCAGCTCGCCCTCTACCTCTGCTACGAACTGCACTACCGCGGCTTCGCGGGCGTGGCGCCCACCCTGGAATGGGACCCGGACCTGCTGCGTGTGCGGGCCGCCATGGAGCGGCGCTTCCTCGCCGCGCTCCGCGAGGACGCCCCGCGCCACGAAAGCGTCGACGACGCGCTCGCCGGGATCCTCGTCGAGCCGGTGGACGGCACGGGCGTCAGCCACTTCCTGCGCGACAAGGGCGAGCTGTGGCATCTGCGCGAGTACGCCGCCCTGCGCTCGCTGTACCACCTGAAGGAGGCCGACCCGCACGCCTGGGTGCTGCCGCGGCTGCGCGGCCGGGCCAAGGCGGCGATGGCGGCAGTGGAGTTCGACGAGTACGGCGGCGGGCGGGACGACCGGGTGCACGCCCGGCTGTTCGCCGATCTGATGACGGATCTGGGGCTGGACACGACGTACGGCCGGTATCTGGACGCGGCCTGCGCGGAGTTGCTGGTCACGGTGAACCTGATGTCGCTGTTCGGGCTGCACCGCACCCTGCGGGGCGCCCTGGTGGGCCACTTCGCGACGGTCGAGATCACCTCCTCGCCGGGGTCCCGGCGGCTCGCGGAGGCCATGCGGCGCACCGGCGCCGGCCCCGCCGCCGAGCACTTCTACGACGAGCACGTCGAGGCGGACGCGGTGCACGAGCAGGTGGTCCGCAAGGACGTCATCGGCGGTCTGCTGGAGGACGAGCCGCACCTCGCGCCGGACATCGCGTTCGGTGTGGCGGCCACGGTCCTCACGGAGGACCGGCTCGGCGACCGGCTGCTCGCCGACTGGAGCGAGGGCCGCTCCGCGCTGCGCACTCCCCTGTCACAGGAGACGACCCATGTCTCTTGACCAACGGGGTACCCGGCCGCCTGTGAAAAGTCTCGCACCTCCGGGCGTGTACGCCCCTCAAGAGGACACCGAGCTGCTGTCCGCGGCCCTGGCCGACGAGCCGGTGGCGCCGGGCGCCGCCGTCCTCGACGTCGGCACCGGTTCCGGCGCCCTGGCTCTGGCGGCCGCCCGGCGCGGCGCCCGGGTGACCGCGGTCGACGTGTCGCGGCGGGCCGTGTGCGCGGCGCGGCTGAACGCCCTGCGGGCCGGTCTGTCCGTCCAGGTCCTGCGCGGGAATCTGTTCGAACCGGTGCGGGGACGGTCGTTCGACCTGGTCCTCGCCAATCCCCCGTACGTCCCCGCGCCCCGGGCGCACCGGCCGCCGCGCGGCGCGGCCCGCGCCTGGGACGCGGGCGGCGACGGGCGGCTGGTGCTCGACCGCATCTGCCACGAGGCGCCGGGACTGCTGCGGCCGGGCGGGGTGCTGCTGCTGGTGCAGTCGGCGCTCAGCGATCCCGGGCTGACCGTGGACTGTCTGCGGTCCGCGGGGCTGAAGTCCGCGGTCACGCAGCGGCAGCGGATCGCCTTCGGGCCGGTGCTGCGGACCCGGGTGGAGTGGCTGCGGGAGCGTGGGCTGCTGTCCCCGGACGAGAACGAGGAAGAGCTGGTGGTGGTCCGTGCCGAACTCCCCGTCTGATCCCGCGCGGTCCCCGTCCGCCGTCCGGTCCGGCACTCCCTCCGGGGCCCCGGACCCCGCGTCCGGCGACGCGCGCCGCGTGACCGTGCGGCGCAAGGGGCCGATGCTGGTGGAGGGCCCGGTGGAGGTGGAGCTGGAGGACGGTTCGGTGGTGTCCTCCGACCGCTTCCGCGTGGCCCTGTGCACCTGCCGGCGCAGCCGGCGCTACCCCTGGTGCGACACCAGTCACCGCGACCGCGCCTGACCATTCCCCGAGCGGCCGGGGAACGGCCCGGTGAACAGCCCCGAGGCCGGCGGGCGGCCCCACTCCGCCCGCCGGCCTCCCATGGGATCGCACTGTCCGCGCGGTGCCCCGTACTCCCCAGTCCGCGGGCCGCCACGCGGTCACGGGAACCGTGCGATCCCGGTCTCTAGAAGGCGAAGACGTTCGCGCCGTGCGCGTTCAGCTCGCACTCGTTGGAGAAGACGCGCTCGTAGGAGACGCGCTTGCCCTGCCAGACGCCGTCCACGGTGAGCAGCACCGGGTCGTACACCATCGGGCACATGACGTCGTCGTTCCGCGTCAGGGCGTTCAGGTCGCCGCCGACGGCGGCCAGCTCCGCGCAGGCGGAGCCGGCGGCCGGGTGGGTGCCCTCGGGGCCCGGGGCACAGGTCAGGGTGACCGCGCGTTCCGGCGTGGCGGTCGTGGCGCTGACGCCCTTGCCGACGGTGAACACCAGGGCAGAGGGGGCGTAGAGCGCGGAGGGGGCGTCTTCCGGGGCGGCGAGCGCGGCCCCGGAGAGGGGGGCGCAGACGGCGGTGGCCGTGAGGCCGAGGGTGATGGCCCAGCGCGCGGTGTTCCGCATTGTGTGCATCCTTCCGCTTCGTTTCTTCCGTTCGCCGGCCCGTGCTCGGTGGTGCCGGACCGGCGTGCCGGAGTCTGCCGAGTCCCCGGCGGAAACTCATCTCGACCCCATGCATTTCAGTAACATTGCGTATTGAATCAGTGGCGTGAAGTCACCAAACGGACGCGCGTCGACCCCGTGAACTCGCGGCCCCCGCGCAAGGGAAACGGCCAGATGGCCGGATATCCGTCGCTCGTCAATCGGCCTGAAACTTTCCGATTCCGCCGTGCGCAGGCTGAATAGAAACCCCTTGCGGTCATGAAAGGGATGCTTCGCGGTCACCTTCGGGCACACCGCGCGTCTCCTCCGGCGGAGGGGGCGTCCTGTCACCGGACGCTGGACGCCACCGGCGCATACCGGCCAGTATGCGTCGGGACCACGATCCACGACGAGACAGGGCGGGACGGATGGCGAAGCACTGGGCCGACTTCCAGTACGAGATCTACCTGAACGGGATGACGGGCGCCGTGCCGCGGCTGCCGACCGACCTGACCCGCCTGGAGGGGCTGACCGAGCGGCGCCTCGGCCCCGGCCCGGTCGGGTACGTCGCCGGCAGCGCGGGCGACGGCAGCACCGCCCGCGCCAACCGGGCCGCCCTGGACCGCCGCCGGATCGTCCCGCGCATGCTGCGGGACGTCCACGAGCGCGACCTGTCGGTGGAGGTGCTGGGCCGCCCGCTGCCCGCGCCGCTCGCCCTCGCGCCGGTCGGGGTGCTGTCGATCATGCACCCGGACGCCGAGCCGGCGGCCGCCCGCGCCGCGGCCGCGCAGGGCGTGCCGTTCGTGCTGTCGTCGGCGTCCAGCACGCCGATGGAGCAGGTCGCCGAGGCGATGGGGGACGCGGAGCGCTGGTTCCAGCTGTACTGGCCGAAGGACGTGGAGGTGGCGCGGTCCTTCCTGGACAGGGCGAAGGCGGCCGGATACTCGGCGCTGGTCGTCACCCTGGACACGCCCCTGCTGTCCTGGCGGCCGCGCGACCTGGACCAGGCGTACCTGCCGTTCCTGCGCGGTGTGGGCACCGCGAACTACTTCTCCGACCCCGCGTTCCGGGCGGGGCTCGCCAAGCCGGTGCACGAGGATCCGAACGCGGCGGTGATGCACTTCGTGGGCATGTTCGCCGACCCCGCCAAGACGTGGCCGGATCTGGCGTTCCTGCGGGAGAACTGGGACGGTCCGATCGTCCTGAAGGGCGTGCTGCACCCCGACGACGCCCGGATGGCCGCCGACGCGGGCATGGACGGGGTGGTGGTGTCCAACCACGGCGGCCGCCAGGTGGCGGGCGCGATCGCCGCGGCGGACGCGCTGCCCGAGGTGGTGCGGGCCGCCGGCGACCGGCTCACCGTGCTGTTCGACAGCGGGGTGCGCACCGGCGACGACGTCTTCAAGGCGCTCGCGCTGGGCGCCCGCGCGGTGCTGGTGGGGCGGCCGTACGTGTACGGGCTGGGCCTCGACGGGCAGGCGGGCGTGGAGCACGTGATCCGCTGTCTGCTCGCCGAACTCGACCTCACCCTCGCCCTGTCGGGCCACTCCGGTCCGGGCACGGTGGGGCCCGCCGACCTCACGGAGGCGGCGCTCTGACCCGTCCGGGGCGGCCCGGCGGCCGCCCCGGGGCGCGCGGCTCAGCTCACCGGTTCCGCCAGGTCGGCGTAGCGGGCGGAGGGGGCCGTCGGGCCGGTGACGGAGAAGGACTCGCCGGACTCGCCGGACTCGCCGGCGGAGCGGACCGGTTCGGCGGCCCAGCGCTGCTCCACGGTCCGGTCGCGCACCTTGACGACGATGTCGGCGTCCGCGTCAAGGGCCGACGGAGCGAGCGCCGTCCGCACGTCCCACCGGGGCACCAGCTCGCCCTGCGCCGTGAGGTCGTACCGCACGTCGTCGGCGGTGCGGTCGCCGGCGTCGGCGCAGGCGCCGAGGACGACCACACCGGCGTCCTTGTGCGAGTCCAGGCACAGCCCCGGGTCGGCCACGCTGCGCAGCAGCCCGTCCTCCTCGTACGTCCACTGCTGGGTCCATGCCGTGGAGCACTTCGCCAGCCGGGTGCCGGAGCCGTCCCGGGGCTCGTCGCGGGTGTCCAGGCACAGCCCGGAGGCGATGTTGCGCAGCCGGGTGCGGCTCGGCGCGGAGGGCAGGCCGGCCGCTCCGGGCGGCGAGGCGGACGGCACGGCGGCCCGGCCGCCCGCACCGGTGGCGCCCGTCGGGCCGGTGGTGCCGCCGTCCGGGGTGGACGACCCGGCGATGAGCACGCTGACCAGCACGCCCGCGGACACCGCGCCGAGGCCGGTGAGCAGGGTGCGGGTGGAGCGCACCGGGTCGGGCAGCGCCATGGCGAGCCGGTCGGGCACCGGGAACCGGGCCAGCAGCCGGCGCCGGCCGTCGGTGTGCCCGTGTCCGTCCCCGCCGCCGCGGCGCCGGCGGCGTCCGGCCCGGCCGGAGCGCGGACCGGCCGTGGCACGGCCCGGCCGTGAGTCGAGGTAGCGCCGGGCCCCCCACCCCAGCACCGCCTCCGCGAGGAGCGTGCCCAGTCCGGACGGGAAGTGGCCGAGCTGCTCGGCCGCGTTGCGGCAGTAGCGGCACTCGGCCATGTGCTGCCGCACGTCGGGCAGCAGTTCGCCGCCCCGGCGGATGGGCACGTCGAGCAGCCGGTTGTGGAAGCGGCACTCCTGCGTGGGCGCCAGTTCCTGATGGGCGCGGACCAGACCCTGGCGGAACTTCTCGCGTGCCTGGTCGAGCGCGCCCGACGCGAGGTCGGCGTCCGTGCCGAGCAGACCGGCGGGCACGGAGACCGGCTCGGCCTCGACCTCGACGTGCCAGAGCAGGCAGCGCGCGGGCGCGGGCAGGGACCGGAACGCCCGCTGGGCGAGTGCGCGGTTCTCCGGCGTCATGGTCGTCGCCGCGCGCATGCCCCGCCCGCCCACCGGTTTCAGCAGTCCCGGCAGCACCTCGGTCACGCGGTCGTCGGCCGCCCACTCGCGGACCGTGTCCCGCACCCCCACGAGCAGGACGGGACGGAGGGCGACGGCGGACTCGCCGAGGGCGACCCGGTCGAGCACCCGGTGCAGGGCGGCCCCGGTGACCATGGCGGCGGTGCGCCCGCCCGAGGCGAGGCACACGGTCGCGTAGTCGTGCATCGCGTGCCAGTGGCGCGCCGTCAGCAGGGCGGCGGAACGGGCCGCCTCGGCCTCCGGACGCCCCCGCAGCCGCGCGGCGAGCGCCTCGTCGGATTCCCCGGGATCACCGCCCGGCGGGGGACAGGGAGGTCGAGGGGGGCGGGGGGTGTGCACTGAGATTGGTTCCTTCCCACAGCGCATGTGACATTCGAGCGTTTCCGGCACCGAAAAGGGATGCCCGAGTCGGGCGTACCTCTTTGGTGTGGCGCGGGGGGCGGGAATTGTCCGACGGCGCTTCCGGCCCGGTTCATCGACGGGCGAGCGTCCCCGGCCTCCACCCCCTCACGGGTGGCTCACTCTCGCACAACCCGCACGCGGCCAACAAGGCGGTCGGGCAACATTCCCACGTTGACAGAAAGTCAAAAGGAGAAGGCGGTCCGCGATCCGTGTTCGGCATTCACGGCGCCTTTTCGGAGTTCGCGCGGGGTGCCGCGAAAAGCGGTGACAGGAAGACGCGGCGGGAAGACGTGACGGGAAGGCGGGCACACCACTCCCCCGGTGCGCCCTTTCCACGGCGCGCGCCCCGGGTGAACGGCGCGTCCGCAGCGGCGCGCCCGGCCGCGCAGGCGTGGCGGCCCGGGTGTCAGATCTGCCAGGAGCGCAGCCGGTCGGCGGCGCCGTACACGTCGACCGCGCCGGAGATCAGGTCGCGCGCGAGGTCGACCAGGGCGCCGTAGGGCGGGTCGATGCCGGCGCCGCTGACGTACATGTAGGCGACGGCCGTGGCGCAGGCGAAACGGGCGTTGGCCGAGGGCAGCGGGCGGAGCACGGCGAGGGTGTGCAGCAGGGCGGCGGCCCGCCAGGCGGCGTCGGAGTTCACGCCCAGCCGGGGCGGATCGACGCGGTGCCGGGCGACGGCCGCCACGAGAGCGGAGAAGTCGTTGATCGTGGGCTGGTCCGGGAGGACCTCCTCGTGCCGCTGGAGCAGCCAGGGCACGTCGATGTGCAGCACGGGCGTCATCGGTCAGGCGGCCCGGCCCGCGCCCTTGACGGGCGGTTCGTCGTCGGGGAACGCGGCGGCGAACTCGTCGGCGTGCGTGGCGAAGAAGCGGCGGAAGGCCTCGGCGCCCTCCTGGAGGGCGCGGTGGCGGGCTATGTCCGCCGCTGCCGCCTCCCGTACGAGCGCCTTCATGGACGTACCGCGTTCCTTGGCGATCTGCCGCAGGTCCTCGAGCTCGCGGTCGCTGAACTCCACGTTGAGAGCTGGCATGGACTTACGGTACCGCTCGGGTACTGAACAGTAAATACCCGCAGGTCAGAGCGTATGCGTTGGGGTACCGGGGGTACGGGCGCGGGCCGGTGACCCTGTCGGTCACCGGCCCGCGCGAGAAGGAAGCGGGTCAGCCCTGGTCGGCCACGAAGGAGGCCATGCGGGTCAGGGCCGCGTTCCAGTTGATGGTGTGCTCGTTGGTCGACCAGGACTGGATGTCGTCGATGAAGCAGAACTGTCCGACGCAGCCCTGCAGCTTCGACTGGGCGAACGGGTCCTGGATGCTGGAGTTGGGTCCGCCGGAGAGCGTGCCGGCGGGCGGGTTCGGCAGGTTCGGGTCGAGCTGGCGGGCGTACCACCGGCTGTGCTGGTTCTTGGCGTGGACCTCGCCGTAGCCGGTGACGTAGGACATGTTCAGGGCGTTGCGGCCGAGGATGTAGTCCATGCTCTGCAGCGCGCCGTCCCGGTACTTGGCCGCGCCGGTGAGGTCGTAGGCGGTGGCGAGGACGACGGCGTTGTTGAGGATCTGGTGGCTGGAGCCCCAGTCGTAGAGGTTGCCCTCCGGCGCGTACGGCATCCCGTACGGGTGCGCCTTCAGGGTGGCCAGGTAGCGGTCGGCGCCCTCGATGACGGAGCGGCGGACCTTGTCGAGTCCGGGCAGCCTGTTCGGCACCGTGGCGAGGTCGAGCCGGCCGGCCGCGGCGGTGCGCGCCCAGTCGAATCCGATCGGGCCGAAGATGTCCTGGGTGTGCACCGGGGACTTCAGCAGGTGGTCCTTGAACTGGCGCTCACCGGTGGTGAGGTAGAGCTCGGCGGCCGCCCAGTAGAACTCGTCGGACACGGTGTCGTCGGGGTAGGCGCCGCCGCCGATGCCGTCGTCCGGGTCGGCGAGGCGGTCCGGGTGGGCCAGCGCGGCCGCCCAGGCCTTGCGCGCCGCCGCCAGGGCGCGGTCGGCGAACCCCTTGTCGTAGGGGCGGTAGAGCCGGGCCGCCTGCGCCGCCGTGGCGGCGAGGTTCAGGGTGGCGGCGGTCGTCGGCGGGTGCAGCTCGCGCTTCTGCGGGTCGTCGCTGGGCAGCAGGGGCAGCCCGGTCCACTGCTCGTCGTGGATCTTGTGGTGAGCCATGCCGGCCAGCGGCTCGCCGTCCGGCACCTGCATCTTGAGCAGGAACTCCAGCTCCCAGCGGGCCTCGTCGAGGATGTCGGGGACCTTGTTGCCGCTCTCCGGGATGTTCAGCGTCCGGTCGCCGAGCTTGTGCGGCCGGCCGGTGCGGGCGTGCTGCGCGCGCTCGTAGGTGCTGAGCACCTCCCAGGTGCTGATGCCGCCGTTGACGACGTACTTGCCGTGGTCGCCGGCGTCGTACCAGCCGCCGGTGACGTCGAGGGTGTAGTCGCAGACCCCCGGCTGGCAGGGCACCGCGCCGTCGCCCTGGTTGGGCGCGACGTCCACGTGGCCGGCCGGGCGGCCGTAGCCGGGGCGCAGGTCCTCGCGGATCTCCACGCCGCTGCGCTGGGTGTAGTAGTACTTCGCCGAGTCCAGCCGCAGCCGCTCGTACGCCCTCGCGTCGATGTCGAAGGGGTGGCTGGTCTCGCCGTCCGCGGTGAGGGTGAAGCCGGTGCCGCGTCCCCGGTAGGAGCCGAAGTCGACGGAGTGCACGTTCTGCCCGGAGGAGACGTCGGTGCCGCGCGGCACGGTCCAGCCGGTGCGGACCACCCGGCCGCGGCCGTCCTCGAGCCGCCAGGGCAGCTTCTGCGTGGCGTCGGTGACCAGCGTGGCGTTCTTCGGCCCGGCGGGCAGGTAGCCCACCTGGTTGACCCGGACGCGCGGCCCGGTGTCCGGCTCGTACGGCTCGGGGGCGACGCCGCCCAGCAGGGAGACGTCGTCCACGCAGAACCGCCAGGGGTCGGGGCTGCCGCCGAGCTGGAAGCCGACCTGCGCCCGCTCGGTGCCGACCGGCGCGGTGAAGGTGTACGAGTAGGTGTCGCCGGAGACGCTGAGCTGCGGCGACACCTCGTAGTAGGTGTCGTAGGGCTCCACCTGGAGGCCGACGATCGCCCGGACCACATGGCCCGCGGGCGAACCGGTCGCGCTGAAGGAGAAGCGGTAGGTCTCCCCCTCCACCAGGGTGATGTCGTTGTGGCCCACGGCCGCGTCCCAGCGGTTGGCGGTGCCGCCGGGCACGTCGGCGCACAGGCGGCCGTCGGAGGCGCCCGCGGTGACCCCCTCGGAGGCCCACCAGGGTTCGATGCCGTTGTCGAAGGTGCCGTTGCGGACCTGCTCGGCCTCGTCCGCCCCGGCCGGGGCGGCCGGCAGCGCGGTGAGCGCGGTCGCCAGCAGACCGGTGAGGGTCAGCAGCGCGGTTCTGCGTCGTTTCACGTCTGGGCTCCTCTGCGGAGGTACGGGGGTACGGGGCGCGAATGGGAGCGCTCCCAACTCCGTGCGCCGCCCATGGTTGTGGCAGATGTGACGCCCCGTCAACGGTCGTGACACGACAAGCGCCCTCCGGATGTCGCGGAGGCGGCGGCCCCGGTTCCCGTTCATGTCATGCTCCGACGCACTAGGCTGGGACCCTGGCGATGCACCGGTTCACGGTGAGTGGGCGCGATGGAGTGGCGACGATGAGGCCGGACGACCCGTTCGACGATGCCGTGACGGCCCGGGCCGTCATCACCGCCGACGGCACGCTCACGCGGTGGAGCGAGGGCGCGCGACTGCTGCTGGGACACCGGGCCGAGGAGGTCGTCGGCCGCCCGGCCGCCGAGCTGCTGGCCGACGGTTCGGGACCGCTCCCACTGCCGTCCGACCGGTGGAACGGCACGCTGGCGCTGCGCCACCGCGACGGCGGCACGGTGAGCGTGTGGGTGCTCGCCCATCACCGGCAGCCCTCCGGCGACGGCCCCGGCGAGTGGCTCGCGGTCACCCCGCTGGAGGCGACCGACCACGATCTGCCCGACGACCCGCTGGTCAGGAAGGCCGTCTTCCAGTCGCCGTGCGCCACGATGGTCTTCGACCAGGGGCTGCGGCTGCGCGGGGTCAACGACGCGATGGCCCAGCTCCTCGGCCTGCCCGCCGGCCACCTGCGCGGGCTGCGGCCCACCGACATCGGGAGCCGCCCGCAGCACAGCGAGCTGGAACGGCAGCTGCGGCAGGTGCTGCGCACCGGGCGGCCGCACGACATGCAGACGCACATGAAGGCCAGGGCCGAGAGCCACGCGCACGCCTGGCTGGCCCGGCTGGCGCCGCTGACCGACCGGTCCGGACGGGTGCGGGGCGTGTGCGTGACCTCGCACGACTTCACCGAGCAGTTCCGGGCCCGGGAGCGGCTGCAGCTGGTCAACGAGGCCAGCATGCGCATCGGCACCACCCTGGACGTCACCCGGACGGCGCAGGAGCTGGCGGACGTGTGCGTACCGGCGCTCGCCGACTTCGTCAGCGTGGAGCTGCTGGAGCCGGAGGAGAGCGGGAGCGAGGCGGCCGGTCCGCTGTCCCCGCCGGTCCCGCTGCGCCGGGTCGCCCAGCGGTCCCTGACGGCCGGCGCCCCGGAGAGCGTCGCGCGGGTGGGCGAGGTGGTCGCCTACCCGGAGGACTCGCCGCAGGCGGACTCGCTGGTCACCGGCCACAGCATCCTCGCCTCCGTGCCGTCCGGCGACCTCGACCCGTGGCTGTCGGTGGACGAGACGCGGGCCCGGCGGATCGAGGAGTACGGCGTGCACTCGATGCTGTCCGTGCCGCTCCAGGCGCGCGGTACCACCCTCGGCGTGGCCGTCTTCACCCGCTTCAGCCGGCCGGAGGCGTTCACCCACGACGACGTGCTGCTGGCCGAGGAGGTCACCGCGCGCGCCGCCGTCTGCATCGACAACGCCCGCCGCTACTCGCAGGAGCGGGAGACGACGCTCACCCTCCAGCGCAGCCTGCTGCCCCGGTCCCTGCCGCGGACGGCCGCCCTGGAGGCCGCCACCCGCTATCTGCCGGCCGCGCGCTCCGGTGTGGGCGGCGACTGGTTCGACGTGATCCCGCTGTCCGGGATGCGGGTCGCCATGGTCGTCGGGGACGTCGTGGGCCACGGCATCCAGGCCTCGGCGACGATGGGCCGGCTGCGCACGGCCGTGCGCACCCTCGCCGACATCGACCTCGCCCCCGACGAGCTGCTCACCCACCTCGACGACCTGGTGCTGCACCTGTCGGAGGAGGCGGGCGGCGACTCCGGGCCCGGAGAGGTCGGCGCGACCTGTCTGTACGCGGTGTACGACCCGGTGTCGCGGCGCTGCACCCTGTGCCGGGCGGGCCATCCGCCGCCGGTGCTGATCCCGCCGGGCGGACCGGCCCGGCACCTGGAACTGCCGTCGGGGCCGCCGCTGGGGCTGGGCGGGCTGCCGTTCGAGTCGGCGGAGTTCGAGCTGTCCGACGACAGCGTGCTGGCGTTCTACACCGACGGACTGGTCACCTCGCCCGGGCGGGGCGACCAGCAGGGCGAGGCCGCGCTGCGCGAGGCGCTGTCCGGCGCGTCGGGCCCGCTCGACGAGACGTGCGACCGTGTGCTGAACAGCGTGCTGGCGCCGGGCGGCTCGGCGGACGACGTGGCGCTGCTGCTGGCCCGCACCCGGGGCCTGCCGTCCTCACAGGTCGCCACCTGGGACATCCCGGCCGATCCGGCGCTGGTGGCCCCGATCCGCAAGCAGGTCCTCGACCAGCTCGCCGCATGGGCGCTCACCGACGCGTCGTTCACGGCGGAGCTGGTGGTGAGCGAGCTGGTCACCAACGCCATCCGCTACGGCGCCCCGCCGATCCGGCTGCGCCTGATCCACGACGCGTCGACGCTGATCTGCGAGGTCTCCGACAGCAGCCACACGGCTCCGCACCTGCGCCGCGCCAAGACCTGGGACGAGGGCGGCCGCGGCCTGCTCCTGGTCGCCCAGCTCACCCAGCGGTGGGGGACGCGGCACACGACGGAGGGCAAGACGATCTGGGCGGAACTGGCCCTGGCGGACAGGGAGTGACCTCGGCGGAAGTCACTCCCCGGTGAGGCTCGCGCCTCTCGCCGCGGCGGGCGCCGACCGGGTGTTCCCCGGCCGCGTCCCGGCGTCACCGTCCCGTCAGTGGCCCGCGATCGGGTGCGGGGGGCGGGGCTCGGCGAGTTCCTGGGGTTCCTCGTCCGTCAGGGTGCGGGGTGCCGCTCAGCCGTTCCGCAGCAGGTCCAGGGCCCGCTCCCAGCCGAACTCCCGCCGTCCGCCGTCCCCTCCGGCCTCCCCCTCGTGCGGGTCGGCGAAGCGGACGCCCATGCCGCGCAGCCGGGCGACGCTGTCCCGGTAGGCGGGATGGGCGGCCAGCGCGTCGGCGACGCAGGGCAGGACGGCGATCGGCACGCCGAGCCCGGCGGCCTCGCACAGGGTGCCGACGGCGAGGGTGTCGGCGATGCCGGCCGCCCACTTGTTGACGGTGTTGAAGGTGGCCGGGGCGACCACCACGGCGTCGGGCGCCGGGAAGGGGCGCGGGTCGCCGGGGCGGCGCCAGGCGGAGCGGATCGGGCGGCCGGTCCGCGTCTCGACGGCGGCGGCGTCGAAGAAGCCGCTCATCGCCGTCGGGGTGGCGAGGACACCGACCTCCCAGCCCCGCTCCTGCGCGGCGGTGATCAGCTTGCCGACGTCCGCGGCGACTCCGGCGGCGCAGACGACGACGTAGAGGAAGGGCTTGTCGGTCACCCGGGCACCCTAGCCAGCCAAAACCGGTTGCCGGTACCGGGCGGCAGGCCCCAGGGTCCCTCCCATGTCCACGTTCGTGTTCCCGCGGTCGTCGTCCGTCCTCGCCCTCGTCGCGGGCCGGCAGCGGCAGCGCGGCGCCCGGGAAGGCACGACTCGCCCGCGCCTGTGACGGCCGCGCTGCCGACGGGGCTGCCGGCCGGTTACGGCATCGCCGTTCCCGACGGCGCCGTCGGCGCCCACCTCGTCCCCCTCACCGCCCGTACGTCCCTGCGCACCGGGGTGTGCGCGGCCCTCGGCGTCGCCACGGCCGACGGTCTGTACGCGCTCGCCGCCGTCCTCGGCGGTTCCGCCCTCGCCTCGGCGCTGCGTCCCGCGCTGGGTCCGCTGCGCGGGGTGTGCGTGCTGGTGCTGGCGGCGTGGGGCGCGGCCGGCGCGCTCCGCGGCAGTACCGCGGCCGGCGGCTCGCCGTCCGCTCCGCGACGGCGCCCCCGACCGCCCTGCGGGCGTACCTGACGCTGCTGGGGATCACCCTGCTCAACCCGGCCACGGTGATCTGTTTCGCGGCGCTCGTGCTCGGCTCGCAGGGCGGGACGGCTGCCGGGGCGGCGGAACGGGCCGTGTTCGTGACGGCGGCCTTCGCGGCCTCCGCGAGCCGGCAGGTGCTCCTGACCGGCGGCGGCGCCCTGCTGGGGCGGGCGCTGACCGGTCACCGGGGGCGGCTGGTGACGGGGCTGGTGGCGAGCGGTGTGACGCCGGCGCTCGCGCTGCGGACGGCGTCGGCTCCGGGCTGACGGGGCCGGGGCGGCAGACCTGCCCGTCCCGTGCGGGTGCGGACGCCTGCGCGGGCGGGGATCGGACCGGGTTTCCGGGGCACCGGTCCCCAGCGGCCGGGACACGCCCGGGTCCGGACGGCTTCCGGGTGCGGTGCGTCCGGAGCGATGATCGACTCGGCCGTACGACGCGAGAACGATGGGACGGATGCCATGCCTCTCGAAGGCGAGTACGAACCCAGCCCGACGGCCTGGGTGCGGGAACAGGTGGAACTGATCGAGCGGTCCGGCGGCACGGAGGGGACGACGCTGCAGGGCAGACCCGTGGTCGTGCTGACCAGCCGGGGAGCGAGGAGCGGCAAACTGCGCAAGACCCCGGTGATGCGGGTGGAGCACGAGGGCCGCTACGCGGTGGTCGCCTCGCTGGGCGGCGCGTCCGAGCACCCGGTGTGGTACCACAACCTGAAGGCCGATCCGCACGTCGAACTCCGGGACGGCCCGCACACGTGGGACATGACGGCCCGTGAGGTCACCGGTGAGGAGAAGGCCGAGTGGTGGAAGCGCGCGGTCGCGGCCTTCCCGCCGTACGAGGAGTACCAGCAGAAGACCAGCCGGGAGATCCCGGTGTTCGTGCTGGAGCGGCCCGGCCAGGGCTGACGGGGCCGGTGCGGCGGGCCGGGAGGAAATCCCGGCCCGGTCGCGCATGAAGCCCCGGCCGCCGGGCACACGGGCCTCAGGCCCCGCCGCGTTCCCCCGTCGCGGCGGGGCCCTCCCATGCCTCCGTCGCGCCGCGGTCGGTGACGTCGAGGAACACCTGGGCGGCCTCGGGGACCACCCGGGCGATGGACCGCTTGATGCGCACCGCGACCTGTTCCACCCGCTCGCTGTCCAGCCCCGGCACCAGGTCGACCCGGGCGGCCACCAGCGCGGTGTCGAGCCCGGTCTTCATGGTGAACAGCGCCTCCACGCTGTCTATCTCGGGCTGAGCGCGCAGCAGTTCCCGGATCCGTTCGCTCGCCCGCGGGTCGGCGGCCTCGCCGATGAGCTGGTCCCGGGCCTCGCGGCCGAGCCGGTAGGCGACGTACACCAGCAGGACGCCGATGGCGAGCGAGGCGGACGCCTCCCACACGACCTGTCCGGTGGTCATGTGCAGCGCCATGCCGGCCATGGCCAGGGTGACGCCGACGACCGCGGTGCCGTCCTCGGCGACGACCGTGCGCAGCGCCGGGTCGCCGAGGCCGCCGCCCTGCCGGCGCACCTGGTACAGGGCGCGCAGCAGCGAGGCGCCCTCGGCGAGGAGGGCCACGCCGAGCACGACGAGCCCGGCGACGTAACCGCTCAGGTGCTCGTCCCCCCCGCCCCGCAGCGCGTCGACGCCCTGGT
This sequence comes from Streptomyces sp. NPDC096105, assembly GCF_044763335.1. NCBI lineage: Bacteria > Bacillati > Actinomycetota > Actinomycetes > Kitasatosporales > Streptomycetaceae > Streptomyces > Streptomyces sp. NPDC096105. The sequence continues at coordinate 119,499 of NZ_JBIWGC010000011.1, read as the reverse complement.
AGAAGGAGAAGCAGCCGCCCATCACGAAGATGCCGACGGCCGCGAGCAGCGACCAGAAGAACCGTTCCTTGCCGTAGCCGAAGGGGTGGCGGGTGTCGGCCGGACGGCGGCTGCGGCGGAGGGCCGCGAGCAGGAAGATCTCGTTCAGACTGTCGGCCACCGAGTGCGCCGCCTCCGACAGCAGCGCCGGGGAGGACGCGGCCAGGCCGCCGAAGGCCTTGGCGGCGGCGATCACGAGGTTGGCCGCGAGCGCCACCAGGACGGTGACCCGTGTTCTGCGATCCGATCGTGTAGTCACGTCGGGCGATTGCCCCGGCCGGTCCAGCTCATACCGTGCGGTCGGGGGAAAACGGGGAACAACGGGGAACGCGGTCACAGGGACGACGCAACCACGACAGAGGGAGACCACCATGAGCGGCCGCGACGACTCGGGCGGCAACAGCTCGTACGGCAGGAAGGCGTTCAAGCGGTCCCGGGCGCACTTCGCGGACCGGATCACCGCGGACGGGCGGGACGGGTGGCCGGTGGAGGCCGGGCGCTACCGGCTGGTGGTGAGCCGCGCCTGCCCCTGGGCGAGCCGGGCACTGGTGTCGAGGCGGTTGCTGGGGCTGGAGGACGCGGTGTCCCTGGCCGTCGCGGACCCGGTCCAGGACGACCGCAGCTGGTGCTTCACCCTGGACCCCGACGGCCGTGACCCGGTGCTCGGCATCCGCTACCTCAGCGAGGCCTACGACCGGCGGGAGACGGGCCATCCGGGCGGGGTGAGCGTGCCGGCCGTGGTGGACGTGCCCAACGGGAAGCTGGTCACCAACGACTACCAGCAGATCACCCTGGACTTCGCCACCGAGTGGACGGCCCTGCACCGCGAGGGGGCGCCCGACCTGTATCCCGAGAAGCTGCGCGACGAGATCGACGCGGTCATGGACGACATCTTCCGGGACGTCAACAACGGGGTGTACCGGGCGGGTTTCGCCACCGGGCAGGAGGAGTACGAGGCCGCCTGCACGGCGCTGTTCGGGCGGCTGGAGTCGCTGGAGCAGCGGCTGGAGCGGCAGCGGTACCTGGTCGGGGACACCCTCACCGAGGCGGACATCCGGCTGTTCACCACCCTGGTGCGGTTCGATCCGGTGTACCACGGGCACTTCAAGTGCAACCGCTGGAAGCTGACGGAGAGCCGGGTGCTGTGGGGATACGCCCGCGACCTGTACCAGACGCCGGGGTTCGGCGACACCGTCGACTTCGACCACATCAAGCGGCACTACTACCAGGTGCACACCGGCATCAACCCGTCCGGGATCGTCCCGCTCGGGCCCGACCTGGCCGGCTGGACGTCTCCCCACCACCGCGAGGAGCTCGGCGGCCGGCCGTTCGGCGACGGCACCCCGCCCGGTCCGGTGCCGCCCGGTGAGGAGATCCCGGCGCGGGGCCGCCCCTGACGCCCGGCCCGGCCGACCACCCATCCCACTCGAAACAGCCGACCTAGGAGAGGCGACGTGGCGAGGAAGAACAAGAAGGCGAAGAAGAAGCTGCCCCTGGCGTACAAGCCGATCGGCTTCGCGCTGGGCTGGACCAGCGGCACCGTGGCGGGCCTGGCCTTCCAGAAGACCTGGAAGGTGATCAAAAAGGAGGACAACGCGCCGGACGCGCTGGACCGCGACCGCAGCTGGGGCGAGATCCTGCTGGCGGCGGCGATCCAGGGGGCGATCTTCGCGGTGGTGCGCAGTGCGGTGGACCGCGCGGGCGCGAAGGCGATCGAGCGGTCCACCGGGACCTGGCCGGTACCGGACCAAGGGGGCCGTGACTGACCCGGACGGTCGCGCTCGTCGGAACGCCGGAGGGGCTGACGTTTCAGCCCCTCCGGCGTTTCAGCCCCTCCGGCGTTTCAGCCCCTCCGGCGTTTCAGCCCTGCTTGGGCGCTGTCGGCGTGCCCCGGCGGACGGTGAAGGAATGCCCCGCCGGATCGGCGTACCCGCGCTCCTCGGTGGAGCCGGACGAGTCACCGCTCTCCGTCGGGCGGCCGCCCAGGCTCACGATCTTCCGCTCCACCCCGTCCAGGTCGTCCGCCATGAACTCCAAGTGCGCCTGGAGGGAGTTCTCCGGGCGGGGCCAGCTCGGCGCGGTCGCGTTCACGTCGCGGCGCAGGGCCAGGCGGAAGCCGTCGGCGGTGCGGATCTCCACCCGGTTGGCGCTCGCGTCGACGTGGTCCGCCTCCAGCAACTCCTTGTAGAAATCGGCGAGTTTCTCGGGTTCGGCGCAGTCGAGCACCACCACGCCCGTGGTCACCAGTGCCATGTCTCCTCCGCGGCGTCGGATGCGGGACGGTCCGGCCCCGCCCGGTGACACCTGTCCGCGCTCGCCGTTTTCACTCATCGATCACAGTGGTGAAAAACTCGGCCGCAAGACGAAGACATATGTCATTCGAACATGCTCAAATGCAGTCGTCCGCGAGTAACCAGCGTGCCGGGGACCGGTGTTGGGGCCGGCTGCCCTCCCCGGAGCACGGAGCAGACCGGAGGCGACGGCGTCGTGCGGTACGAACCCCCGCCGCTGACGCGGCATCTGCGCGTGCGCCGCGACCGGGGCCACACCGTGCTCGAGTTCCACGGCGAGATCGACATCGCGGCCGCCGCGGAGATCGTGCCGCACCTCGACCTGGCGACCGCCGAGCCGGACGCCCGCGTGGTCATCGACCTGACCCACGTCGCGTTCTTCGACCTCTCCGGGCTGCGCCTGGTCCACCGGGCCCGGCACCGCCTCGCCGACGGACGGCTGCACCTGGTGTGCGCCCATCCACTGACCCTGCGGATGCTGCGGATCACCGGGCTGTCCCGCCTGCTGCCTCCGTGGCCCACCCTGGAGGCGGCGCTGACCGCCCCCGGATCGAGGTCCGGGCCGGTGTAGCCCTTCGCGGGCCCGCCCGCCCGTGCGCCCCTCCGTGCTCCGGGTGCCGATGGCCGTCCCCCGATCGCCTTGTCTGTTCCGCGGGATGACGGGCATCCGGACGGAAGGAAGGAGGGCCGTCGCCATGACGACTCCGGTGGAGGGACCGACCGCGCGCGTGCCCGGCTGGGTGAAGGTGCTGGGCGCGACGGTGGTGCTGCTGGCCGTGCTGTTCGCCGGGATCCGGCTGAGCGTGCTGCCGGGGCTGAAGGACCTGTTCGGCACGGAGACGCGCGACCGTTCGGGTCCCGCGCTGCTGGAGTCCATCCAGGACATCAGCCGCTACGACGCCGCCTCGGGCGCCTTCCAGGTGGTGGTGGACCTGGAGAAGGACACCAAGTTCCTGCCGGACGCGGTCCGCGGCAGCCGCACCCTGTACGTGGGCGCGGGCACCGTGGACGCGTACGTCGACCTCGGCGGGCTGAAGGAGGGCGACGTCCGGGTGGACGAGGACCGCACCTCCGCCACGCTGCGGCTGCCCCGAGCCCGTCTGGACGCCCCGGCGCTGGACGTGGACCGTTCCTACGCCGTCTCCAAGCAGCGCGGCCTGCTCGACCGGCTCGGGGATCTCTTCTCGGACAACCCGAACGGCGAACAGGCCGTGCAGAAGCTCGCGGTGCGCCACATCCGGGAGGCGGCCGAGGAGAGCGGGCTGACCGCGCGGGCGGAGGCCAACACCCGGGAGATGCTCCAGGGCCTGCTGCGCTCCCTGGGCTTCGAGCGGGTGCGCGTCAGCTTCGCCGGCTGACCCGGACTGTCCGGCCCGGCCGGGGGTAACCGCCGTAACACTCAAGGACGTTGACGACTGGAGGACATCCGATGGCCCGCGCCGCCCGCCATCCGCTCCCGCTGCCCCTGCGGCTGCTGGTGATGCTGTGCGCCTTCGCCTTCATGGTGCTCTTCGCGGTGGTGCTGGCCCGGCTCACGCTGCAGCCGTCCCCCGCCTCGGAGTCCCTGACCCACACCAACCTGCATCCGGGCCGCTCCCTGCGGGCCTATCTGGACCAGCCGGCGCTGCGGGACGCGGTGAAGCAGATCGGCGGCAACATCCTGCTGGGCGTGCCCTTCGGGGTGCTCGCGCCGGTCGTCGCGCCGCGCACCCGGGGCTTCCTGCGGATCCTGGTCCTGACGGCCGTGGTGATGCTGCTGGTCGAGGTGGCGCAGGGTTCGCTGGTCACCGGCCGCGCCTTCGACATCGACGACGTCATCCTCAACACCGCCGGGGCGCTGATCGGTTACCTGCTCGTGGGCCGGCGGATGAGCAGGGCCGTGCACGCACGCCGCTCCGAGGAGTGACCCGAGGGCCGCCGCACGCCGTACGTACGCCTCCGTCCCCCGCGGGCGGAGGCGTACGCCGTCTAGGGCTTCTCCCTCTGCTCCTCGCGGACGCGGGGGGCCTGGCGCGAGGACCAGGTGAACTTGTCCCCGCCCACCCAGCGGACCGTGTCGGGGTCGTCCAGGTCGTGCACCGTGATGCCGTACACCACGGCCGCCTGGAGCACGTCGGTGACCGACCTGGCCTCACCCACGATCTCTCCGTCGATCTCCACGATCCGGAAGGGCGGGGACCCGGGCTGCACTCCGAGCACCGTGATCCGCGGCTGTGACATGTACGGACTCGCGCTTTCGGTCATGCCTCCGAGGGTAGCCCCAAACAACACGAACCCGGCCTCTCGGACACAGCAGCCCGGAACCGTCCCTCAGGGACGCCGCCAGTCGTCGCTCGTCAGGTGCGAGCCGGCCTGCGGTCCCATGCGGAGCATCCCGCCGTCCACGCTCCACGAGGCGCCGGTGACGTACGAGGCGTCGGGGCCGGCGAGGAAGGCGATCACCGCGGCGACCTCACGGGCGTCGCCGGGCCGGCCGAGGGGGATGCCGGGGCGGCTCTCGGTGTGCGGGTCGGTGTCCTCCTGGCCGGTCATCGGGGTGGCGATCTCACCGGGGGCGACCGCGTTCACCGTGATGCCGTGCTCGGCCAGCTCCAGCGCCATCACCTGGGTCAGCAGTCCGAGGCCGCCCTTGGCCGCGCAGTACGGAGCGGCCCCGACCCGGGGCTGGTGCTCGTGCACGGAGGTCACGTTGACGATCCGGCCGCCGTCGCCCTGCCGGATCATGTGCCGCGCCGCCTTCTGCGAGCACAGGAACGGGCCGAGCAGGTCGACGTCGAGCACCTCCCGCACCTTCTCGGGCGCCAGGTCGAGAAAGGGCGTGCTCGTGCCGGTGCCGGCGTTGTTGACCAGCACGTCGACGCGGCCGAGCCGCTCGCACAGGTCGTCCACGGTGTCGGCGGCGCCGGGCAGCTCGGTCAGGTCGAGGCGGACGACCTCGGCGCGGCAGCCGTGCGCTCGCACCTCCTCCGCGGTCTCCTCCGCGCCCTCACGGTCGCTGAGGTACGTGATGCCCACGTCCATGCCTGCGGCGGCGAGCCGTACGGCGGTGGCCCGGCCGATGCCGGAGTCCGCGCCGGTGATCACGGCGACCTTGCCGTTGACGGGGGTGGAGAGTGCCATGCGTGCCTCCTCGTCGTCGGTGTCCGGGGTGCCGGGTCGCAGTACCCGCGCCGGCGCGGGCCAACCGTCCCGGACGCGGCGTGCGGCCCCGTCCGCCCCGGGGAACCCTGGAGCGAGGAGGTGGCCACGGCCCCCGTCGAGGCGCTGGAGGACGTCGCGTTCCCGCCGGAGCGGTCGGTCGCCGGCTCCGGCGTACCGCGTCCGCGCCGAGGGGTGCGGGGCGCCGCCTGAGCGGGTGGGCGCCGCCCGGTCGCCGGAGGGGCTGCCGGCGCGGGCCCGGAAGCGCGGGACGCCGGCCGGCGTGGCGGGCGGTCGCGGTGGTACCCGTACCGGTCCGCGAGGAGAGGAAGAACCGTCATGAACCGTGCGGCGGTGTTCGACGTCGACGGCACTCTGGCCGACACCAACCATCTGCATGTCACGGCCTGGTGGGAGGCGTTCCGGCAGGCCGGCCACCAGGTGCCGATGCACGCGATCCACCGCGCGGTGGGCCTGCCCTCCACCGACCTGATCGCGCATCTGCTCGGCGAGGACCGGGACACCTCGCAGGACGCCGGGCTGAGCGCCGCGCACAAGACGCTGTACGGGCAGTACTTCGACCGGCTGCCGGCGCTGCCGGACGCCGGGCGGCTGCTGGAGCGGCTGCACGACGACGGCTGGACGGTGGTGCTCGCCACCTCGGCGGGCGGGGCGGAGCTGGGCGCGCTGCGCCGGGCGGTCGACGCGGACCGGGCGATCTCCGCCACGGCGAGCGCCGACGACGTCGACGAGGGCAAGCCGGCGCCCGAGCCCGTGGAGCACGCGCTGGAGCTGGCCGGGGTGCCCGCCGAACGCGCGGTGTTCGTCGGTGACACGGTGTGGGACATGCGGGCGGCCGCCCGGGCCGGGGTGCGCTGTGTGGGCCTGCTGTGCGGCGGCATCCCGCGCGCCGACCTGACCGAGGCGGGCGCGGACGTGGTGTACGACGACCCGGCGCATCTGCTGGCCTCGCTGGCGGACTCCCCCCTGGCGTGAGGTCCCGCATGCTTCATCACCGGTGTGCCGGGGGAACCCGCAGCTCATGACGCGGGTGATCGACGGGACGGAGAACGAGGACCCGGGCGGACGGCTGGCCCGGGCGGCGGATGCCGTGCGGTGGGAGGCGCGCTCGGTCGGCCGGGCGGCCCGGGCCGCCCTACGCGGGCCGGGGCGGGAGCGGGACCTGCTGGTCCAGTCGCTGAAGGCGGCTCTGGCGGCGCTGCTGGCCTGGCTGGTGGCGCAGGTGTGGCTCGGCGACCCGATGGCGCTGATGGCGCCCTGGGTCGCGCTGGTACTGGTGCAGGCCACGGTGTACAGCTCGCTGGTGCAGGGGGCGCGGCAGTTCGCCGCGATCTGCATCGGCGCGCTGGTGGCGTCGGGGGCGCAGGCGGTCACCGACGACACCACGGGCGCGATCGCCCTGTCGGTGCCCGTCCTGGTGCTGCTGTCGAACTGGCCGCGCTTCGGCGACCAGGGCATCTACGCGGCGACCACGGCCGTGTTCACCATCGCCACGGGCACGGTGAGCGCGGAGGCCGTGGGACACCGGCTGGGGCAGGCGGCGCTCGGCGCGGCCATCGGCGTCGCGGTGAACGCGCTCGTCCTGCCGCCCGTCCACCTCCGGGACGTCCGGGAGAACCTCGCGGCGCTGGCCCGGGAGGCGGGCGAGGTGCTGTACGCCGTCGCCGAGGACCTGCGCGAGGGCGACTGGGACGCGCAGACGGCGGCCAACCGGCTGAGCGCGGCGAAGCGGCTGCAGGACCGGCTGGACTCGCTGCGTTCGGCGCGCGGCTGGAGCAGGGAGAGCCTGCGGCTGACGTCGGGTCTGCTGCGCAAGCTGCACCGCGCGCCGGCGGAGGCGCTGCCGTCACAGGACGAGGACGAACGCTTCGGCCGGATCACCGGCCATGTCACGGCGCTGACCCGCAGCCTGGCCGTCGCCGCGGACGAGGAGCGCTCCCCGGCCGCGCCGGACCCGGAGGTGCTCCGCTCCTACGGAAAGCTGCTGGAACTCCTCGGGGACAGCTGCCGCGCGGAGGCGGACCGGCTGCTGGGCGAGGAAGGGACGGCGGATCCGCTGCTGGACGAGCGGACCGACGCGGCCATGCGGGACCTGCACACCCGGCTCCAGGAGGGTCTGAGGGCGGAGGCCGGGCAGGGCGCGGCGCGGACGGCGGTCCTGGGCACGCTGGTGCTCCAGGCGGAGAACCTGTGGGCGGACCTCGACCCGGACGCGCGGGGCCGCTGACCGCCGCCGGACGGGGTGACACACGTCACCGCGGAACGGGACCGTGGGCGGAACACACGGTGGCGGTTTCCCGTTGAACCGACCGTGGGTGCGGATGGGACAGTGTCCCCGGGCCTCACCATTCGCCCACAGGGACGATCGTTCGGCTGAAGCCCTGTGGAGCCTTTCGCCGCGAGGCGACCGCCATGCGCACCCGCCTCCTTGCCGCCCCGGCCGTGCTCCCCCCGTCACGGCCGGGGCTCTCCCTTGCACCCACGCCCTCGCGGCGCGCGTGAGCCCGCGCGTGTGCGGGGTACCCGGACGGTTCCGCCAAGCAGACCGGCCGGAGGGAGTGGAAGGGTGAGCAGCGCAGCGGGACTCAGGGTCGTCGTCACCGGCGCCACCGGAAACGTCGGGACCAGCGTGGTGCGGGCCCTCGCGGAGGAACCGGAGGTCGCCTCCGTACGGGGGCTGGCCCGGCGGATCCCCGACTGGTCGCCGCCGAAGACCGAGTGGTCGGCGGTGGACCTGGCCTCGGACCGGTTCGACCTGGTGCGGGAGTTCGCGGGCGCCGACGCGGTGATCCATCTGGCCTGGGCGTTCCAGCCCACGCACGACCCCGCGACCACCTGGCGCAGCAATGTGCTGGGCAGCATGCGGGTGTTCGACGCGGTGGCCCGGGCGGAGGTGCCGACGCTGGTGCACGCCTCGTCGGTGGGGGCGTACTCCCCCGGCCCGAAGGACCACGCGGTGGACGAGACGTGGCCGACGCACGGCTGGCCGGACGCGGCGTACTGCCGGGAGAAGGCGTATCTGGAGCGTGCCCTGGACATCGTGGAGCGGGACCGGCCCGCCCTCAGGGTGGTGCGGATGCGGCCCGCGTTCCTCTTCAAGCGCGAGTCGGCGAGCGAGCAGCGCCGCATCTTCGGCGGCCGCTACCTGCCGGGGCAGCTGGCCCGCCCCGATCTGCTGCCGTTCCTGCCGGACGTCCCCGGGCTGCGGATGCAGGTGCTGCACACCGACGACGCGGCGCAGGCGTACCGGCTGGCCGTCCTGTCCGCCGAGGCGCGCGGGCCGTACAACCTGGCGGCGGAGCCGACGGTGGACGTGGAGCTGCTGGGCGAGATGTTCGGCGCGCGCCGGGTGCGGCTGCCGCGCGCCGCGGCCCGGTCGGCGGTCGCCGCGGCCTGGGGGCTGCGGCTGCTGCCCGCGTCCCCGCACCTGTTCGACGCGGTGCTGCGGCTGCCGCTGATGGACTGCACCCGGGCGCGGGTGGAGCTCGGCTGGCAGCCGACGCGCACGGCGACGCAGGTGGTGGAGGAGTTCCTGCTGGGCATGCGGCAGGGCGCCGGGGAGAACACGGCGCCGCTGCACGGCAGCGCGGTCGGCTGAGCGGCGCGTGCGCGGGCCCGCGCGGGGTACCCGCGAGTGCTGTACGGATGAAGGGAGAGCGTCGTGACCGACCACCGCATCGACAGTCCCGGTGAGAACGGAGCGGGTGTCCCCAGGGACATGCCGGACCAGCAGGCCGGCCCCGACGAGGACCCCTGGGAGGTCGCGCCGGCCGCCGCGGAGCGGGAGAGCGAGCGCAAGGCCGAGGAAGCGGACAGGCCGGATTCCGCCGACGACGTGCCGGACACGGACGAGGCCGGCACGGGCCGCCAGGGCGCGCCGCACTCGGCGGCGTCCTACCCGGAGGCCCCGGTGCCGGACGAGTCCACCGGCTGATCCTCCCCCGGGTCCGGCCCGGAGCGGCGTCGCGCCGGCGGGCGAGCGGCGGCTCGGCGCCCGCGTACGCCCCCGGGCAGGTCGCGGGGTCCGTTCCCCGCCGCCTCCGGCTCGCCTCCCGTGGACGCGGCCCGGCCCGCGCACACCGCCGAGCGGCGGCTCGGCGCGACGCTCCCTCCCCCTTCAGTGCACGAGGTCACGATGCGCACGTGCTCAGAGCGGTGATCTCGTCCAGCGTGGCCGCCAGGTGCGGGCCGACACTCTCCCGGACCCGGCGCGCGTCCTCGGCGCCGACGGCCCGGGGCACGGTCTCGGTGAGCATGATCAGGTCGAGGTAGGCGCGGTACAGGGCGAGACGGAGACGGGCGCTCCCGTCGAGGACCGCAGGGCCGCCCTCCTCCGCGTAGCCGGCCAGGAAGGCGTCGTCCCGCCGGATGTCGCCGAGCAGCGCCAGGGAGACGAAGTCGGCGAGCGGGTCGCCCCAGAACATCCGCTCGCCGTCGATCAGTCCGCCGATCCGGGCGGGGCCGTCCGCCGGGCGGTCCACCAGGATGTTGCCCGGCCACAGGTCGAAGTGGACCAGCACCGGCACGCCGGCCGCGTCGAGCGCGGGAGCGGCGGCCCGGAGGACGGCGGCCACCTCGTCGACGGGGCGGGGCAGCCAGGGGCGGTGGTCGCGGGCGTCGGCGAGCACGGCGCCGGTCATCGTGGTGAAGGCGGACCGCCAGTCGGGGGCGAGCGGGCCGAGCGCGCCGGAGGGGTGGCCGAACGCGGTACCGGTGACCCGGTGCAGCCGCGCCACCTGGCGGCCCAGTTCGGTGCGCAGGCCGGTCCGTTCCTCGTCGGTGGGGTCCGCCTCGGGCCAGGGCACGCCCGGGCAGGCGGTCATCAGCAGGTGCGGCGCCGTGTCGTCCGGGGCGAGGGACACGGCGCGTGGCGCGGGCACCCGGGCCTGCTCCGCGCCCGCGCAGAACGCGGCCTCCGCGACCAGCAGCCGCCGCTCGTGCCGCAGGCCGGGCACGCCGGACGGGGGCGGGACCTTCAGGACGTAGCGGGTACCGTCGGTCAGGAGGATCTCCTCGACGGTGTTGTAGGTGCCCCCGGTCAGCGGGCGCACCCCGGCCAGGGCGTCGGGCGGCAGGCCCGCGCCCGCGAGCACCCGGCGGGCCCGTTCCCGTGAGTCCCCCATCGTGCGCACCCCTCCCCCTCGGCGGCTGCGGTACAGCGTACGGCGCGGTCCCGGGCGCGGTGCGGGACGGTACCGGGTGGGGCCCGGGGCGGGAGGGGGCGGGGCGCGGGCGGGAAAACCGTTGGCTCCCGCGCGGGGCGGGTCCTTACGCTGGCCGCCGAAACCTAGACCTCCTAGGTTTGCCGGAACGTCACAGGAGACGACCTCATGAGAGCACTCACCGAGCAGGACATCCGCGGTTCCTTCATCAACTGCTCGAAGGGGGAGGCGAAGCGGCTGTCCGTGCCCCGCGACCTGGCCGAGCGTCCGTGGGACGACCTCGACTTCCTCGGCTGGGGCGATCCCGGCGCACCCGACCGCAGCTATCTGGTCGTCGAGCGGCGGGACCGGCTCGTCGGAGTGGCCCTGCGCTTCCAGCCCGCCCAGCGGGGTTTCCTGCACCGCAGCATGTGCTCCCTGTGCCTGACGACCCATCCGCGCGGCGGAGTCTCGCTGATGACCGCGCGCAAGTCGGGCCCTGCGGGCCGGGAGGGCAACTCGGTCGGCGCCTACATGTGCACCGACCTGGCCTGCTCCCTGTACCTGCGCGGGCTGAAGGTGCCGGAGACCGGGGTCCGGTTCGGGGAGAGCCTCACCCTGGAGGAGCAGATCGACCGCACACGGAGCAATCTCCTCGCCTTCGTCGACAAGCTGTAGTCCCGCCGGACGGCCGGGGGCCCGGCGTCCGTCCCCCGGGGGACTGCCGTCACACGAGAACACGTTCGTCACACGCGGGGAGGGGGAACCGTCCGAAGATGCACGTCGTACGCCAGATGACCACGCCTGCCGTCCGGTTCCTCAAGCAACACCGTGATCCGCTGACCGTGCAGACGGTGCGGTCGGCGGCCGCGGCGACACTCGCCTACGTCATCGCGGTCCGGCTGAGCCCGGAGGCCGCGCCGCTCACCGCCCCCCTGACCGCGCTGCTCGTCGTCCAGGTCACCCTGTACTCCACGCTGACCACCGGTCTGCGCCGGGTGAACTCCGTGGTGACCGGCGTGGTGCTGGCGATCCTCTTCAGCCTGCTGGTGGGTCTGACCTGGTGGAGCCTCGGCCTGCTCATCCTCGCGGCACTGGTCGCCGGCCATGTGGTGCGGGCGGGCGAGTTCGTGCCCGAGGTGGCGATCAGCGCGATGCTGGTGCTCGGGGTGACCACGCACGGGGACACCGCCTGGGCGCGCATCGTGGAGACGCTGATCGGGGCCGTCGTCGGGATGGGTTTCAACCTGCTGCTGGCGCCGCCCGTGTGGGTGGAGGAGGCCGGCGCCTCCATCGAGGAGCTGGCGCGCCGGGTGCGGCAGCTGATGCTGCGGATCGGCGAGGAGGCCGCCGGCCGTCCGCCCGCGGCGCGCGCGGCGGCCCGGCTGCACGAGGCCCGCCGGCTGGACCACGACATCAGCGAGGTCGACGCGGACCTGCGGCAGGCGGAGGAGAGTCTGCGGCTCAACCCCCGGGTGCGGGAGGGGCTGCTGCACCGGGTGGTGCTGCGCACCGGTCTGGACACGCTGGAGATCTGCACGGTGGTGCTGCGGGTGCTGGCCCGCACCCTCACCGACCTGGCGAAGGAGCGGGAGCCGGAACGTCTCTTCAGCGAGGAGACGGGGCAGGTCTTCGAGCAGTTGCTGGCGGAGATCGCCGACGCCGTGGTCAGCTTCGCGGTGCTGGTCACCACGAGCGTGAGCGCCAACGCCGAGTCGGCGGAGGAGCGGCTCGCCTCGCAGCTGCGGCAGGCGGCCGGCACCCGCGACAAGCTGGCGGAGCTGCTGTACGAGGAGGCCGGGCGCGACCCGCAGCGGTGGCAGCTGCTGGGCGCCCTGCTGACGGAGGTCAACCGGATCCTCGACGAGATGGACACCGAGCACCGGACCCGGCGGCTGTTCGAGGAGCTGGACCGCCACTCGCGCGAGCAGCGCGAACGGCTTCCCCGGCTCACCCGGGTGCGGGACCGGCTGTCCCGCTTCCGCCGCGACCGGGACGGGGAGTCCGCGCGGCGCTGAGACGGGCGGTTCCGCGCCGCCCATGGACGACAACCCGCCCGGGTACGCGGGGTTCCCTTGCGTCCGACGGGTGATCGACGCCAAGGTTGCCCGTGGCGAGCGGGACGGGAGACGACCGAGGGTGCGTGTGATGAACAGGGCCGACTTGAGCAGGCGCCGCTTCGTGGGCGCGGCCGCGGGGGTGTCGCTGTCCGCCTGCGACGGCGGTTCCCCGCCGTCCGGCGCGCCGGTCCCGCCGGCTCCCGCCACGGCGACCGGCCCGCCGGCGCCGAGCGCGACGCCCTCGGGACCGCGCCCGCTGTACCTGGGCACGTACACCTCGGCCGACGGCGGCGGCGAGGGCATCGGTCTGGCGGCGTACGACCCGGCGACGGGGCGGATCACCGGCGCGGGCGTCGTCGGCGGGGTGGGCGACCCGTCGTTCCTGGCCGTGCACCCGGACGGCCGCACGCTGTACGCGGTGAACGAGCGGGAGGACGGCGCCGTGACCGCCGTGCGGCTGTCCGACCGGGAGGTCCTGGGCAGCAGCGCCACGGGCGGCGCCTCCCCCTGCCATCTGTCGGTGCACCCCCGTGGCCGGTTCCTGCTGAGCGCCGACTACGGCTCGGGCAGTGTCGCGGTGCACCGCATCCGGGCGTCGGGTGCGCTCGGCGAGCGCACGGAGACGGTCACCCACTCCGAGCCGCCGCCGGGCCCGGGCCAGCAGGGCCCGCACGCCCATCAGTGCGTCACCGCTCCGGACGGCGGTCACGTCCTCGCCGTGGACCTGGGCACGGACACCGTGTACACGTACCGCCTGGACGAACGGGCCGGCACCCTGACCGAGGTCTCCCGGGCGACCGCGCGGCCCGGCGCGGGACCACGCCACCTGACCTTCCATCCCGGGGGCCGGTACGCCTACCTCGCCAACGAGCTCGACGACACGGTGGCGGTGTGCGCGTACGAGCCCGGGTCGGGCCGGCTGACGATCGGCGAGCCGCAGCCGACGGGCTCGGGGTCCGGCACCAACTACCCGGCGCAGCTCGTCGTCACCGGCGACGGCCGGTACGCGTACCTCGCGAACCGGGGGCACAACAGCCTCGCCCGGTACGCCGTCGAGGAGGACGGGGCCCGGCTGCGACTGCTCGGCACGGTGCCGGTGGGCGGCGACTTCCCCCGCCACATCGCCCTCTCCCCCGACGGCGGGCTGCTGTTCGCGGCGAACCAGAGGTCCGGCGACGTGACGGTGTTCCACGTGGACGCGGACAGCGGTGAACTGCGGCCGGCGGGCGAGCCGTTCGCGTCACCCGTCGCCGTCTGCGCGCTGCCGCTGTAGCGGCCGGGGGCAGGAGGCGGCGCTCGCCTGGGAGAGCAGGACGTGCATGCGCTCGGTGAGCTGCGAGAGGTCGTCGGCGGGCGCGTGGAACGGCAGCCGTACGTCGCCGTCGGTGCGGGCGCGTTCGATGCGCAGGGTCAGTCCGTGCCGGTCCACGGCGAGCGGCCGCACCCGGACCGCGCCCCGCAGGCTCGCCGGGTCCACCAGACGGGTGAGCCGGTCGACGGCGTCGGCGTGGCAGTCCGCGAGGTGGGTCAGCAGCCGCGCCTCGGCGCCGGCCAACGGGTCGGGCGCGGCGACGGCGAACTCGTCGGGTCCGACCGTCAGCGCGCCGGAGGGCCGGCGGAGCACCACCCGGGTGGGCCGGAAGGCGAGCCGGCCGTCGTGGACGGAGAACCGTCCGGCGAGCCGCACCCGGGAGCGGATCCGGTCGCGCACGGGGACGGGTGCGACGTCGGCGCACTCCAGCACGGCGGACGGCTCTCCGCGCGGCGCGCAGAGCGCGGCGGCGAGCAGCGCGCTGTCCTCGGGCACCTCCAGCAGCACCCGTCCGTCGTCCGTGACGGTGTGCGCGCCGACCAGTTCCTCGCGGGTGCCCTCCGCGGTCACCGTGCAGGACCATGCCGCGGCGAGCACCGAGCGGGCCCGCTCGGCCGCGCCCGGCGCGGCGGCCCAGCCGTGCGTGTGGTCACCCATCCCAACCTCCTCTTAGGTAAGCCTTGCCTAAGTTATCGAAGATCGGGGCGTGCGCCAACCGCCTCCGGCGATCCTTTCGGGACCTTTCAGGGCGTGAGGACGCCCAGGAGCGCGCGTGCGCACAGGTCGCGCACCTGGTCGCGCCCCAACTGCGCCCCGCGCAGCCACTCCAGACAGACCGCCGTGGTGAACGCCAGCCAGCCGCGCACCGCGAGCCGGGTGTCGGGCCGCTCCCCCAGCACGGGACCGAACTCGGGGTCGGCGGCGAGGGCGGCGAGGATCTGCCGCTCCTGCGCGGCCAGCGCCCGCCGGTACACCCGCCGCACCGCGCGGTCCCCCGCCCCGTCGGCGCGGTGGAACGCGCGGAAGCCGTGCGCGTGGGCCTCGACGTACTCCAGGTAGGCGTCGAGCCCGGCGGTGAGCTGCGCGCGCACCGGGACGCCCGGCACGGGCGCCGTCATCCGGAGCATCCGCTCGCTCTCCCGCTCCACCACGGCCGCGAAGAAGTCCCGCTTGGCCGGGAAGTAGTGGTACAGCAGCCCGCGCGACACCCCGGCGATCTCGGCGACCTGCTCGATCCACACCTCGTCGTACGGGCTCTCGGAGAACAACCGCGCGCCCACCGCGAGCAGTTGCTCCCGACGCTCCTCGGTGCTGAGCCGACGGCGTGCGCGCCCGCCCTGGTCCACGGCCATTCCCGCACTGTAGTTGACGCCGGTCCGGCCGCCGGACCAGACTGGGTCCGCGTTATTGAACTCATGTGCAACACGTCGCCACTCGCTCGCCGGACCGAAGGAGACCGCGTCATGGCGGAGACGACGGCACGGGCCGCTGTGCCGAAGGGGTTCCGCAGCGCGGAGCAGGGCTGGCCCGCACTGCACCGCATACCGCACCCGCCGCACCGGCTGCCGCTGCTCGGCGACGTCCTCGGGACGGGCAGACGCACGCCCGTGCAGGACACGGTGCGGATCGCCCGGCGGCTGGGGCCGATCTTCCGGCGGCGGGCCTTCGGCAGGGAGTTCGTGTTCACCTGGGGCCCCCGGCTGGTGGCCGACCTGGCCGACGAGTCGCGGTTCGCCAAACACGTGGGGCTGGGCGTGGCCAACCTGCGCCCGCTCGCGGGCGACGGGCTGTTCACCGCCCACAACCACGAGCCCAACTGGCAGCTGGCGCACGACGTGCTGGCGCCCGGGTTCAGCCGCGAGGCCATGGCCGGCTACCACCCGATGATGCTGTCGGTGGCCGCGCGCCTCACCGAGCACTGGGACCGCGCGGCGGCGGACGGACGGTGGGTGGACGTGCCCGGCGACATGACCAAGCTGACGCTGGAGACGATCGCCCGCACCGGGTTCGGGCACGACTTCGGCTCCTTCGAACGGTCCCGTCCGCACCCCTTCGTCACCGCGATGGTCGGCACCCTCTCCCACGCGCAGCGGCTGAACAACGTGCCGCCGCCGCTGGCCCCGCTGCTGCTGCGACGGGCGAACCGGCGCAACGCCGAGGACATCGCGCGGCTCGGCCGCATCGTCGACGAGGTGGTCCGCCGCCGGCGCGCGGACGGGCACGCGGACGGCGACCTGCTGGACCGGATGCTGGAGACCGCGCACCCGCGCACCGGGGAGCGCCTGTCGCCGGAGAACGTGCGCCGGCAGGTCATCACCTTCCTGGTCGCCGGGCACGAGACCACCTCGGGCGCGCTGTCCTTCGCGCTGCACCACCTGTCCCGCCACCCGGACGTGGCGGACCGCGCCCGCGCCGAGGTGGACCGCGTCTGGGGCGACACGGACGCGCCCGCCTACGAACAGGTCGCCCGGCTCCGCCACGTCCGCCGCGTCCTCGACGAGTCGCTGCGGCTGTGGCCGACCGCGCCGGCGTACTCACGGGAGGCGACGCAGGACACGGTGCTGGCGGACGAGCACCCGATGCGGCGCGGGGCGTGGACGATGGTGCTCGTCCCGATGCTGCACCGCGACCCCGAGGTCTGGGGCACGGACGCCGACGCCTTCGACCCGGACCGCTTCGAGCCGCAGGCGGTACGGTCCCGGCCGCCCCACACCTACAAGCCGTTCGGCACGGGCGCCCGCGCCTGCATCGGCCGCCAGTTCGCCCTGCACGAGGCGACCCTGGTCCTGGGCCTCCTCCTCCGCCGCTACGACCTGCGCCCCGACCCCGGGTACCGCCTCCGCGTGACGGAACGGCTCACGTTCATGCCGGAAGGGCTGCGGCTGCGCCCGGTACGGCGCCGTGCGCCGCACCCGGACATTCCGGCGCAGCGGACGGACAGCGGGGCGGCGCCCCGGGGCAGCGGCGGCCCGGCCGACTGAGAAGGCGGCGCCGGGGCCGGCGTGCAGATGCGAGATCCGGACGGCGTCGAGCTCGTCCAGCCGCACGTGCCGCTGGAGCGGGCCGGGCGTCCCGCTGCCCGCGTCCGCCCGGACGCGGGTGCCCCCGCTCGGCACCGGAGAGCCGGCACACGGATGGTCCACGCTCGGGCAGGGCGTCGCGGAGCCCAGGACCGTGAGGTGAAGATCGCTCATTCCGCGATCCCGGAGCGCACGACCGACGCGTTCCGGCACTTCCGTCCGGCACCTCACTCCCCCTCGTCCGGCAGCACCACCCCCGCCAGCCGGTCCGGGTCCGCCAGGATGTAGAGGGCGGTGATGCGGCCGTCCCGGACGGTGGCCGTCAGGACCGAGCGGACCCGGCCGTCGACCACGCTGACCAGGCCGGGGGCGCCGTTGACCAGGACCATGCGGGCGGTCGCGTTGTAGCGGGCGAACAGCATCGCCGACTCGGCCACGCGCCGCGCGCCCTGGAGCCGCTTCGAGCCGGCCACGCCCTGGACCAGCGCGCCCGCGTCCGCGCGCAGCACCACGTCCGGGTGGAGCACGGCGAGCAGCGCCTCGAAGTCCCCGGTGCGCGCGGCGGCGCGGAAGGCGTCGAGGGCCTGCCGCTGCCGCCCCGCGTCGGGGTCGGACGGCGGGGCGGAGTCGCGGACCCGGCGGCGGGCCCTGCTGGCGAGCTGCCGTGTCGCGGCCGGCGACCGCTCCACCGCCGGTGCGATGTCGTCGAAGGGCACGGCGAACATGTCGTGCAGCACGAACGCCAGCCGCTCGTCGGGGTCGAGGCTCTCCAGGACGACCAGCAGGGCGATGCCCACCGAGTCGGCCTCGAGCGCCTCCTGCTCCGGGTCCACCCGGGACAGCGGCCGGATCACCGGGTCGGGGACGAACGTGTCGTCCATCGGCTGCTCCCGGCGGGCGGTGCGCGAGCGCAGCAGGTCCAGGCAGATCCTGCCGGTCACGGTGGTGAGCCAGCCGCCGAGGTTGTCGATCCCGGCGGGATCCACCCGGCCCAGCCGCAGCCACGCCTCCTGCACCGCGTCCTCCGCCTCGGCGAGCGAGCCGAGCATGCGGTAGGCGACCGCCTCGAGGTGGGCGCGGTGCTCCTCGAAGCTCCGCGCGAGCCGTTCCTCCTCTCCCCCTACGACGCTCACCGGGGGAACAGCTCGAAGGCGACCGCCGGACGGTTGCCGAACCGCTTCCCGGTCTCCTCGGCGAAGCCGGTCAGCAGCGTGCGCGCGTACGTCTCCGGGTCCTCGTCGGTGAGCGCCTCGATGTAGGTGCGGTGCTCCAGCAGGGAGCGCACCGCCCGCTCCAGTCCGTCGGTCGCGTCCACCGCGTGGGTGGGCGTGTCGGAACCGGCGACCGCGACCCAGCGCACGCCGTCCCAGGGCTCGAGCCCCTGCTCGGTCAGCTCGGGGAAGATCCAGCGGTTGCCCGCGTCCCCGGCCGCGTCGAGCGTGGCCCGGCCGACGGCCGCGTGGTCGGGGGTGTTCCAGGTGTGGCCGCCCCAGGTGTCCCGGTGGTTCAACGTGATGACCAGCTCGGGGCGGTACCGGCGGATCGCCGCCGCGATGTCCCGGCGCAGGGCAGGACCGTACTCGATCACGCCGTCCGCGTGGTCCAGGAAGGCGACCTCGGACACGCCCACCACGGCCGCGCTCGCCCGCTGCTCGCGCTCGCGCAGCGGCCCGCACCGCGCCGGCTCCAGGGTGTCGATGCCGGCCTCGCCGCGGGTCGCCAGCAGGTAGGAGAGCTCGCGCCCGGCGTCGGTCCAGGCGGCGATGGCCGCCGCGCAGCCGTACTCCAGGTCGTCCGGGTGGGCGACCACGGCCAGAGCGCGCTGCCAGTCGTCGGGCATGGGCTGGAGTTGACTGATCGTCGGCTCGGTCATGTCCGGCACCTTAACCCCGTGCGCCGACAGCGCACGGGGGCGCGCGGTCAGACCTCGTCGCGGGCGAGGGCGAGCAGGCGGTCCAGGACGCGGGGGCCGCCGGTGCGGACGCCGTCGTGCTCGAACTCGTCGGTCACCCAGGTGCGCAGGCCGCGGACGGCGCGGGCGGTGGCCAGGGAGTGCGCGGTGTCGACGTACATGTCGTCGTGGTAGACGGCCGCCGCGACCGGGACCTCGTTGGCGGCCAGGCGGGCCGGGTCGTACAGCGGGGTCCAGTCGGTGCGCGCGGCGAGCAGTTCGGCGGTCTCGCGCAGCGGGCGCAGCGCCGGGTCGCAGTCGAACATCCAGGGGTGGATGGTCTCCCCGGTGAACAGCAGGGGTTCGTCGCCGGCGAGCGCCTTGGCCGCGTCGAACCGCGGGAACTCGGCGCGGACGCGTTCGGCGGACCAGGCGGTGGGGCGGGCGTCCTGGGCGTAGATCGCCTCGTGGACCAGTGCGTAGAGGGGGTGCCCGGCGAACGAGAGCAGGGCCTGCGCCTGCTCCTGGAAGGCGTCGGAGAGGGCGGGGCCGGCCGGGGTGGGGACGAAGGCGTCCTCGAGGAGGTGGTGCAGGCGGTGGCTGCCGTCGCCGCTGCCGAGCATCTGTCCGAGGGACTGGAACGCCTCGACGGTGAACCGGTAGCCGTTCGGCAGGACCACGTCGTGGGTGAGGAGGTGGTCGGCGATGCGGCGGGCGCGCTCGACGTCCTGCGGGTAGCGGGCGTAGTGGGCGGCGACCTTGCGCTCGATGCGCGGGTAGGCGGCCCGGTAGACGTCGTCGGCGTGCGCGTCGAGGGAGGGCAGGCCGCCGGTGATCAGGGCGGTGTCCAGGCCCTCGGGGGCCAGGGAGAGGTAGGCGACGGTGCAGAAGCCGCCGAAGCTCTGGCCGAGGACCGTCCACGGGGCGCCGCCGGTCACCTGGGGGCGGATGGCCTCGCAGTCCCGCACGATCGAGTCGGAGCGGAAGTGCGTGAGGTAGTCGGCCTGCTCGGCGGGGCCGCCGCGCAGCGGGAGCGTCTGCCGGTTGGCGGGGGTCGAGCTGCCGGTGCCGCGCTGGTCGAGGAGCAGCACCCGGTGGTCCTCCAGGGCGCGGCCGAGCCAGGCCTGCTTTCCGACGAAACGGTTCGCCCCGAAGCCGGGGCCGCCCTGGAGGTAGAGCAGCCAGGGCAGGTCCCGGTCCGCCTTCTCGCTCGCGACGACCTCGCGCGCGTACAGCTCGATCGTCTCGCCCGAGGGGTTGTCGTGATCGAGGGGCACGGTGAACCGGCGGTCGGTGAGGACCACTCCGGGCTGGCGGTAGGTGGCGGTCAACGGGACTCCCGGGACGTACGGATTGTCGGGCCGCGACCAGTTCAGCACATGTTCCTGCGGCCAACGACCCCGGGATCATGAAAATGTTTCTGAACGGCGGTCAGCGCGCCGACAGGCTGGAGCGCCGCACCACCAGTTCCGGGGCGAGCACGACCCGGCGGTGCTCGTGCGGGGTGTCCGTGGTCTCGGTCTCCTCCAGCAGCAGTTCGGCCGCCAGCGCCCCCATGGTGACGGCGGGCTGCCGCACGGAGGTGAGCGGCACGGCCGCCGCGGCGGCGAACTCGATGTCGTCGTAGCCGACGATGGCCAGGTCGTCGGGGACGCCGACGCCGGCCGCGTACATCGCCTGGAGCACGCCGAGGGCGAGCAGGTCGTTCGCGCAGAACACGGCGGTGGGGCGGCGGGCCAGGCCGAGGAGCCGGGCGCCCGCGTCGCGTCCGGCGGCCACGTCGAGCCGTTCGGTGGGCAGCTCGTGCAGGCTGTCGGGGCCGAGCCCGGCCTCGGCGAGGGCGTTCAGCGCGCCGGTGCGGCGGTCCCTGACCTGATGGAGTCCGGGCGGGCCGCTGACGTACGCGAGGGAGCGGTGCCCGGCGTCGACCAGGTGCCGCACGGCCAGGGCGCCGCCGGCCACGTCGTCGACGGAGACCGAGCACTCGGTGGTGCCCTCGGCGACCCGGTCGACCAGGACGAACGGGATGCCGTGCCGGCGGAACGCCTCGATGGTGCGGCCGGTGGCGTCGGCGGGGGTGAGGAGCACGCCCCGCACCCGCTGCTCGGCGAAGAGCGACAGGTACTCGGCCTCCTCGCTGGGGCTCTGGGCGCTGTTGCAGACCATGACGCCGAGGCCGGCCGCGCGCGCGGCCCGCTCGGCGCCGCGCGCCACGTCGACGAAGAAGGGGTTGCCCATGTCGAGGACGAGCAGGCCCATGATGCGGCTGCGGCCGGCGCGCAGCTGGCGGGCGGACTCGCTGCGGACGTAGCCGAGCCGGTCGATGGCGGACAGCACCCGGGCCCGGGTCCCGGCGGCGACCGTGTCCGGGCGGTTGATCACGTTGGAGACGGTGCCGACGGAGACTCCGGCGACGCGGGCGACGTCCTTGATACCCACCGACTGGGCCATCGGACAGGGACCTCCAGGGCTACGGGAGAGGGGGCGGCGGCGGGCCTCACACTACCCGCACGTCCGCCCCTTTCCGGCCACGGACGGGAGGGGACCGTGACCGTCAGTCGAGGTGGAAGACCTCGGTGAGCGGGGTCATCGCCTCGTCGGGCCGGGAGCCGTCGAGGGACTCGAAGAAGGGCGCCATCTCGGCCTGCCAGCGGGCGTTGACCCCGGTGGCCGCCATGCCGGCCTTCGCCGCCTCGAAGTCGTCGGTCTCCAGGTAGCCGACGAGGAGGCCGTCGTCGCGCAGGAACAGGGAGTAGTTGTGCCAGCCGGTGGCCGAGAGCGCCTCGCGCATCTCGGGCCACACGGCGGCATGGCGTGCGCGGTACTCGTCGATGCGGTCCTGGCGGACCTTGAGCAGGAAACAGACGCGTCGCACGGAGCACCGCCCTTCCTCAAGCAGCCCGGTGGGGGTCAGAAGTCGAACTGGTCGATGTTGTCGGCGTTGAAGACGGTGGGCTTGCCGAGGTTGATCACGCCGTCCTCGCCGATGGTGTACTCGCCCATCGCGCCGGCCGTGAAGGTCTCGCCCTCCTTGCCGGTGATCTGGCCGGAGGCCAGGGCGACGGCGGTACGGGCGGCCAGCTCGCCGAGCTTCGCCGGGTCCCAGAGCTCGAACGCCTCGACGGTGCCGTTCTTGACGTACTGGCGCATGTCGTTGGGGGTGCCGAGGCCGGTCAGCTTGACCTTGCCCTTGTACGTGGAGCCGGACAGGTACTGGGCGGCGGCCTTGATGCCGACGGTGGTCGGGGAGATGATCCCCTTCAGGTTCGGGTGCTCCTGGAGCAGGCCCTGGGTCTGCTGGAACGACTGCTGGGCGTCGTCGTTGCCGTAGGCGACCTCGACCAGCTTCATGTCCTTGTACTTGGGATCCTCGAGCTCGTCCTTCATGAACTCGATCCAGGTGTTCTGGTTGGTCGCGGTCTGCGCGGCGGACAGGATCGCGATCTCGCCCTTGTAGCCGATCTGTTCGGCGAGCAGCTGCACCTCGGTGCGGCCGAGGTCCTCGGCGGACGCCTGGGAGACGAATGCGTTGCGGCAGCCGGGGGTGGTGTCGGAGTCGTAGGTGACGACCTTGATGCCGTTCTTCATGGCCTGCTTGAGCGCGGTGCACAGGGCGCCGGGGTCCTGCGCGGAGACGGCCATCGCGTCGACCTGCTGCTGGGTGAGCGTGTTGACGTAGGACACCTGGCCCGCGGTGTCGGTGGCGCTGGTGGGGCCGACCTCCTTGAAGGTGGAGCCGAGTTCCTTGACGGCCTTCTCGCCGCCCTTGTCGGCGGTGGTGAAGTACGGGTTGTTGACCTGCTTGGGCAGGAAGCCGACGGTCAGGCCCTTCTTGGTCGCGGCGTCCGGGTCGGCCTTGCCGGCGGAGGCGGCGGCGCCGCCCTCGTTCTTGACGTCCTCCTTGGTGGTGCCGCCGCAGGCGGTGGCGGCCAGGGCGAGGGAGGTGACGGCGGCGAGCGCCGCGCAGGTACGGCGGAGCGGTGCTGTGCGCATGGCGGGTTCCTTACGGGGAGGAGGGCGGTCAGGGAGTCGGTGCGGGCGTCGTGGGATCCGGGGCGGGGGCGCCGGCCGCTCTCCGTCCGGCGCGGGCGACGGCGATCTGCCGGGCGACGCGCGGGCCGAGGACGGACAGCACGAGCAGCACGCCGGTGACGACGATCTGGGACTGGGCGGAGACGTCCTGCAGGCTCATCACGTTCTGCAGCGCGCCCAGCAGGAACACACCGGCGACGGCGCCGCCGAGCGTGCCCTTGCCGCCGTCGAAGTCGATGCCGCCGAGCAGCACGGCGGCCACGACGGACAGTTCGAGGCCGGTGGCGTTGTCGTAGCGGGCGCTGGCGTAGTGCAGCGCCCAGAAGACGCCGGTGAGCGCCGACATCAGGCCGGTCACGGTGAACAGGATCAGCTTCTGCCGCTTGACGCGGATGCCGGCGAACCGGGCGGCCTCCTCGCCGGCGCCGATCGCGAACAGCGACCGGCCGAACGGGGTGGCGTGCAGGGCGACGACGGCGATCGCGAGCAGCACCAGGAAGGGCAGGAAGGCGTACGGGACGAAGGTGTCGCCGATGCGTCCGGCGGCGAAGTCCAGGTAGGCGGAGGGGAAGTCGGTGACCGCGTCGGAGCCGAGCACGATCTGCGCGATGCCCCGGTAGGCGGCGAGGGTGCCGATGGTGACGGCGAGGGAGGGCAGCCCGAGCCGGGTCACCAGCAGGCCGTTGACCAGGCCGCAGACCACGCCGAGGAGCAGGCAGACGGGAATGATCGCCTCGATGGCCATGCCCTGGTTCCACAGCGCGCCCATCACCGCGCCGGACAGGCCGGCCGTGGACGCCACGGACAGGTCGATCTCGCCGGACACCACGAGCAGCGTCATGGGGAGGGCGATCAGCGCGATCGGCAGGGTGTTGCCGATGAGGAACGACAGGTTGAGGGCGTTGCCGAAGCCGTCGACGGTGGTGAACGACAGCAGCAGGACGACCACGAGCAGGGCGCCGACCACCGTGTCCCAGCGAACGGCGCGCGTGAGGGAGTCAGGCATGGCGGGCGTTCCTCTTCTTCAGGGCGGAGGCCACGCGCAGCGCGACGATCCGGTCGACCGCGATGGCGAGGACGAGCAGGAGGCCGTTGATGGCGAGCACCCACACGGAGCTGACGCCGAGGGCGGGCAGCACGCTGTTGACGGAGGTCAGCAGCAGCGCGCCGAGGGCGGCGCCGTACACGCTGCCGGAGCCTCCGGTGAAGACGACGCCGCCGACCACGACCGCGCTGACGACGGTGAGTTCGTAGCCGCTGCCGGTGC
This sequence comes from Streptomyces sp. NPDC096105, assembly GCF_044763335.1. Lineage (NCBI taxonomy): Bacteria > Bacillati > Actinomycetota > Actinomycetes > Kitasatosporales > Streptomycetaceae > Streptomyces > Streptomyces sp. NPDC096105. The sequence continues at coordinate 95,287 of NZ_JBIWGC010000011.1, read as the reverse complement.
CGGAGTCGACGTTGCCGAAGCGGGCGAGGTAGAGCGCGCCGGCCAGTCCGGCGAGGGCGCCGCTGAAGGTGTACGCGGCGAGGATCCGTTTGCGCACCGGGATGCCGGCGAGCCGGGCCGCCTCCGGGTTGGAGCCGAGCGCGTACAGCTCGCGCCCGCCGCCGAAGTGCCGCAGGTAGTACGCCGTCGCCACGAGCACCGCGAGCGCGACGAGCGCCAGGTAGGGCACGGCGGAGATGCCGCCGGAGCCGAAGTCGACGAACCCGCCGGGGAGGTCGGCGGCGGTGATCTGGCGGGAGCCCACCCAGACGGAGTCGATGCCGCGGATGATGTAGAGCGTGCCGAGGGTGACGACGAGGGCGGGCACCTGGCCGAGGGAGACGAGCAGGCCGTTGAGCAGGCCGAAGCCGGTGCCGAGCAGCACGGCGAGGGCGACGGCGGTGAACGGGTTCCCTCCGTCCTGGAGGTGGAGGCCGGCGGCGAAGGCGCTGATGCCGAGGGTGGAGCCGACGGACAGGTCGACGTTGCGGGTGATGACGACCAGGGCCTGGCCGGTGGCGGCCAGCACCAGGATGGTCGCGTTCAGCAGCAGGTCCTTGACGCCTTGCTCGGACAGGAACGCGCTGTTGCCGGCCTGGGTGACGGCGATCATCACCAGGAACACGGCCAGGATGGCGAGTTCGCGCATCTTGAAGACGCGGTCCACCAGCCGGGTGACGCCGGCCTGCGGCGCCTCGGCGACGGGGGTTTCGTCCGGGGCGGTGACCGTCATGCGGCGGCCCTCCCGGTGGCTGCGGCCATCACGGTTTCCTCGGTGGCGTCGGTGCGGGGGATCTCGGCGGTGAGGCGGCCCTCGTGCATCACCAGCACGCGGTCGGCCATGCCGAGGATCTCGGGCAGGTCGGAGGAGATCATCAGGACGGCCACGCCGTCGGCGGCGAGCTGTGACAGCAGCCGGTGCACCTCGGCCTTGGTGCCGACGTCGATGCCGCGCGTGGGCTCGTCCACGATCAGCACCTTGGGCCGCGTGGCGAGCCACTTGGCGAGGACGACCTTCTGCTGGTTGCCGCCCGACAGGGTGGTCACCGTGTCGGCGATCCGGGCGTACTTGACACGCAGCCTGACGGCCCAGTCGAGGGAGCGGCTGCGTTCGGCGCCGCGGTCCACCAGGCCGGCCCGCACGGTGGCGCCGAGGCCGGTGAGGCCGATGTTGCGCTCGATGGACATGTCCATCACCAGGCCCTGGGCGCGCCGGTCCTCGGGGACCAGGGCGAGACCGGCGGCCATGGCGGCGGACGGAGCGCTGTCGGTGAGCTTGCGCCCGTCGACCTCGACCTCGCCGGCGTCCCGGCGGTCGATGCCGAAGACCGCGCGGGCCACCTCGGTGCGTCCGGCGCCGACCAGTCCGGCGAGGCCCACGATCTCGCCGCGCCGCACGTCGAAGGAGACGTCGGTAAAGACGCCCTCGCGGGTGAGTCGGCGCACGCGGAGAGCGACCTCGCCGGGTGTGACGGCCTGCTTGGGGTAGAGCTCGGCCAGGTCACGTCCGACCATGCGGCGCACCAGGTCGTCCTCGGTCATGCCGTCGAGGGGTTCGCTCGCGACCCAGGCGCCGTCGCGCAGGGTGGTGACGCGGCGGCAGATCTCGAAGATCTCCTCCAGGCGGTGCGAGATGAACAGCACGGCGGCGCCCTGGTCGCGCAGGGCGCGCACGACGCCGAAGAGGCGGGCGACCTCGCTGTGGGTGAGGGCGGCGGTGGGCTCGTCCATGATCAGGACACGGGCGTCGAAGGAGAGCGCCTTGGCGATCTCCACGATCTGCTGGTCGGCGATGGACAGTCCGCGGGCGGGCCGGTCCGGGTCCAGCTCGACGCCGAGCCGCCGCATCAGGGCGGTGGTGGCGTCACGGGTGGCCTTGTGGTCGATGCGGCGCAGGGCGCGGCGGGGCTGGCGGCCCATGAAGATGTTCTCGGCGATCGACAGGTCGGGGAAGAGCGTCGGCTCCTGGTAGATCACGGCGATGCCGGCGTCGCGCGCGTCGCCGGGCCCGTGGAAGACGACGGGCTCGCCGTCGAGCAGCACCTGGCCGGCGTCCGGCCGGTGCACTCCGGCGAGCGTCTTGATGAGGGTCGACTTGCCGGCTCCGTTCTCTCCGGCCAGGGCGTGCACCTCCCCGGGGAACAGCTCCAGGGAGACGTCCCGCAGCGCACGGACCGCGCCGAAGGACTTGGAGATGCCCTTGAGCGCGAGAACCGGGGCCGGACCCGTGTCGGACGGGTGGGTCATGAGGGCTCCTCGACGACGTCGGCGGGGCGTCCCTGACGACGTCGTGAAAGGTTTCAACTGGATTGCCGGGACGTTAGGCGCGTCACGCATGTCACGTCAATGGGTCCCGGTCGAAAAACTTTCGGCGGCTTCGGATTGCGCGCAGGTCACGGCGGACCGGCGCGACCGCAGGGGTTGACACCTCTGCGGGGGGCACCTAGCTTCGCGTTCTGAATCGTTTCATCCAGTGGTCGTCACGACCCGATGTCACAGGAGCCCTGACGTGACCGAGCGCGCCGCGGTGAAAGCCGCCCTCAAGACCCAGGCCGTCGAGACGCCGTCGTGGGCGTACGGCAACTCGGGCACCCGGTTCAAGGTGTTCGCGCAGCAGGGCGTCCCCCGCGATCCGCGGGAGAAGCTGGACGACGCGGCGAAGGTGCACGAGTTCACGGGCGTGGCGCCGACCGTGGCGCTGCACATCCCCTGGGACAGGGTCGACGACTACGCGGCGCTGGCCCGGTACGCCGAGGACCTCGGGCTGCGGCTCGGCGCGATCAACTCCAACACCTTCCAGGACGACGACTACCGCCTCGGCTCCGTCTGCCACCCGGACGCGGCCGTGCGCAGGAAGGCCGTGGACCATCTGCTGGAGTGCGTCGGCATCATGGACGCGACCGGCTCCAAGGATCTCAAGCTGTGGTTCGCGGACGGGACCAACTATCCCGGCCAGGACGACGTCCGGGCCCGGCAGGACCGGCTGGCGGAGGCGCTCGCCGAGGTGTACGAGCGGCTCGGCGACGACCAGCGGATGCTGCTGGAGTACAAGCTGTTCGAGCCGGCGTTCTACACGACGGACGTCCCCGACTGGGGGACGGCGTACGCACACTGTCTGAAGCTGGGGCCGAAGGCTCAGGTGGTGGTGGACACGGGGCATCACGCGCCCGGCACCAACATCGAGTTCATCGTGGCGACGCTGCTGCGGGAGGGGAGGCTCGGGGGGTTCGACTTCAACTCGCGGTTCTACGCGGACGACGACCTGATGGTCGGCGCGGCCGACCCGTTCCAGTTGTTCCGGATCATGTACGAGGTGGTCCGCGGGGACGGGTTGTCGGGGGACGTGGCGTTCATGCTGGATCAGTGCCACAACGTGGAATCGAAGATTCCCGCCATCATCCGGTCCGTCATGAACGTGCAGGAAGCCACCGCCAAGGCGTTGTCGGTCGACCGGGACGCGTTGGCCGAGGCTCAGCGCGCGGGGGATGTGCTCGGCGCGAACGCCGTGCTGATGGACGCGTTCAACACGGACGTGCGTCCGCTGCTGCGGGAGGTGCGGGAGGAGATGGGGCTCGACCCCGATCCCATGGCGGCGTACGCGCGGTCGGGGTGGGCCGAGAAGATCGTGGCCGAGCGGATCGGCGGGGAGCAGGCCGGCTGGGGGGCGTGAGCGTCTGCCGGTTTCCTGTTCGTCGCGGACTGCGGGTTCGTCCCGGCTGGTCGCGCAGTTCCCCGCGCCCCTGGAGGGGCGTTTTGCCCACCCTCTTCTTCAAGGACTGGTTGTCATGATCAACAGCGAAGTCGCTGCTCTGCTCGCTCGGTCGCATCGGCTGGGGGCCGATCCGCGGAACACCAACTACGCCGGGGGGAACGCCTCCGCCAAGGGGCGGGAGGTGGATCCCGTCACCGGGGGTGACGTGGAGCTGATGTGGGTCAAGGGGTCCGGTGGGGATCTCGGGACCTTGACCGAGGACGGACTGGCCGTGTTGCGGCTGGACCGGCTGCGGGCGCTCGTCGACGTGTATCCCGGGGGGGAGCGCGAGGACGAGATGGTCTCCGCGTTCGACTACTGCCTGCACGGCAAGGGGGGCGCCGCGCCCTCCATCGACACCGCGATGCACGGGCTGGTCGACGCCGCGCACGTCGATCACCTGCACCCCGACCCGGGCATCGCGCTGGCGTGTGCCGCCGACGGGGAGAAGCTGACCGCCGAGTGTTTCGGCGACACCGTGGTGTGGGTGCCGTGGCGGCGGCCCGGGTTCCAGCTGGGGCTGGACATCGCCGCCGTCAGGGCCGCCCATCCGCAGGCCATCGGGTGCGTGCTCGGCGGGCACGGGATCACCGCGTGGGGCGACACCTCGGAGGAGTGCGAGCGGAACTCGCTGCACATCATCCGCACCGCCGAGCGGTTCCTCGCCGAGCGGGGCCGGCCCGAGCCATTCGGGCCGGTGATCGAGGGGTACGAGGCGCTGCCGGAGCAGGAGCGCCGGGAGCGGGCGGCCGCTCTGGCGCCGTACGTGCGGGCGATCGCCTCGCAGGACCGGCCGCAGGTGGGGCACTTCGACGACTCCGACGCCGTGCTGGACTTCCTGGCACGGGCCGAGCACCCACGGCTGGCCGCGCTGGGCACGTCCTGCCCGGACCACTTCCTGCGCACCAAGGTGCGCCCGCTGGTGCTCGATCTGCCGCCGTCCGCGCCGCTCGACGAGGCGGTGACCCGGCTGGAGGAGCTGCACGCGGCCTACCGCACGGAGTACGCCGCCTACTACGAGCGGCACGCCGAACCGGACTCCCCCGCGATGCGCGGCGCCGACCCGGCGATCGTGCTGGTGCCGGGCGTGGGGATGTTCAGCTTCGGCAAGGACAAGCAGACGGCGCGGGTGGCCGGCGAGTTCTACCTCAACGCCGTCAACGTGATGCGCGGGGCCGAGGCGGTCTCGGCGTACGCGCCGATCGAGGAGGCGGAGAAGTTCCGCATCGAGTACTGGGCGCTGGAGGAGGCCAAGCTGCGGCGGATGCCGCCGCCGAAGCCGCTGGCCGCCCGGGTGGCGCTGGTGACCGGCGCGGGCAGCGGGATCGGGAAGGCCATCGCGCGGCGGCTGTCCGCCGAGGGCGCGTGTGTCGTCGTGGCCGATCTGAACGGGGAGAACGCGGTTCTGGTCGCGGAGGAGCTGGGCGGGCCGGACAAGGCGGTCGCGGTGACCGTGGACGTGACCGACGAGGAGCAGATCGCCGCCGCGTTCCAGGAGGCCGTGCTCGCCTTCGGCGGGGTGGACCTGGTGGTGAACAACGCCGGGATCTCCCTCTCCAGGCCGCTGCTCGAGACGTCGGCGGAGGACTGGGATCTGCAGCACGACATCATGGCCCGCGGTTCCTTCCTGGTGTCGCGCGAGGCGGCGCGGGTGATGACCGCCCAGCGGCTGGGCGGGGACATCGTGTACATCGCCAGCAAGAACGCCGTGTTCGCGGGCCCCGACAACATCGCGTACTCGGCGGCCAAGGCCGACCAGGCGCACCAGGTGCGGCTGCTGGCGGCGGAGCTGGGCGGGCACGGCATCCGGGTCAACGGCGTCAACCCGGACGGTGTGGTGCGCGGTTCGGGGATCTTCGCGGGCGGCTGGGGTGCGCAGCGGGCGGCCGTGTACGGGGTGCCGGAGGAGAAGCTGGGCGAGTTCTACGCCCAACGGACGCTGCTGAAGCGGGAGGTGCTGCCGGAGCACGTGGCGAACGCCGTGTTCGCGCTCACCGGGGGCGACCTCACCCACACCACCGGACTGCACGTCCCGGTCGACGCCGGCGTCGCCGCCGCCTTCCTGCGATGAGCGGCGGGGTGGGGGCGTACGCGGCGGTCGACCTCGGGGCGTCCAGCGGGCGCGTCATGGTCGGCCGGGTCGGCCCCGGCCGTCTGGAGCTGACGGAGGCGCACCGGTTCCCGAACCGCCCGGTGCGGGTGCCGGAGGGGCTGCGCTGGGACGTGCTGGGGCTGTACGCCGGGGTGCTGGACGGGCTGCGGGCGGCCGGCGCGGCCGACTCCGTCGGCATCGACAGCTGGGCCGTCGACCACGGGCTGCTGGACGCGGACGGGGCGCTGCTCGGCAATCCCGTGCACTACCGCGACGGCCGGACGGACACGGTCGCCGAGAAGGTGTGGGCGACCGTGCCCGCCGAGGAGCTGTACGCGGCGACCGGACTGCAGTACGCGCCGTTCAACACGCTGTACCAGCTCGTCGCGGCGCGCGGCACACGGCAGTTCGCGCAGGCCGAGCGGTTGCTGCTGATGCCCGACCTGCTGGCGTACTGGCTGACCGGGGAGCAGGGCACCGAGCTGACCAACGCCTCGACCACCCAGCTGATCGACCCCCGCACCCGCACCTGGGCGCACGGGGTGGCGGAGCGGCTGGGCATCGACCTCGGGCTGTTCCCGCCGCTGCGCCTGCCCGGCGACCCGGCCGGGATGCTGCGGCCCGAGGTGCTGGAGGAGACCGGGCTGACCGGGCCGGTGCCGGTGACGGCGGTCGCCTCGCACGACACGGCGTCCGCGGTGGCCGCGGTGCCGGCGGACGGCGAGCGGTTCGCGTACATCTGCACCGGCACCTGGTCGCTGGCCGGGCTGGAGCTGGACGCGCCGGTGCTGACCGAGGAGAGCCGGGCCGCGAACTTCACCAACGAGCTGGGGCTCGACGGCACGGTCCGCTACCTGCGCAACATCATGGGCCTGTGGCTGCTCCAGGAGTGCCTGCGGGCCTGGGGCGAGCCGGACCTGGGCGCGCTGCTGCGGGAGGCGGCCGGGGCGCCGGCGCTGCGGTCGGTGGTGGACGCCGGGGACAGCGCGTTCCTCGCGCCGGGGCGGATGCCGGAGCGGATCGCCGAGGCGTGCCGCGCCTCGGGTCAGCCGGTGCCGGACTCCCCCGCCGCGACCGTGCGCTGCATCCTCGACTCGCTCGCCCTGGCCCACCGCACCGCCGTCGAGGACGCGCAGCGGCTCGCCGCACGGAGCGTGGACGTGGTGCACGTCGTGGGCGGCGGCGCCCGCAACGCCCTGCTGTGCCAGCTCACCGCCGACGCCTGCGGGCTGCCGGTGGTGGCCGGGCCGACCGAGGCGGCGGCGTTCGGCAACGTGCTGGTGCAGGCCCGCGCCCAGGGGCGGGCCGGCGATCTTCCCGGCACGCGGCGGCTGCTGGCCGCCACCCAGCCGCTCACCCGCTACGAGCCGCGCGGCGACGCCCGGCGGTGGGAGGCGGCCCGCGCCCGGCTCACCGGGGACTGACCGGGTCTCCCCGAGGCGCCCGGACCCGCACTACCCTGCCCATCACCCGATGATCGACCGGACGAGGAGCCGCGATGCGTGTCGCACTGTTCCTGACCTGCGTCAACGACACGCTGTACCCGGACACCGGCCGTGCCGTGGTGAAGCTGCTCACCCGGCTGGGCGTCGACGTCGACTTCCCCGTGGCGCAGACCTGTTGCGGACAGGCGCACTACAACACCGGGTACCGGCACGAGGCAGAGCCGATGGCCCGTCACTTCGCCGGCGTCTTCCGCGACCACGACGCGATCGTGACGCCGTCCGGGTCGTGCGGGGCGATGGTGCGGGAGCTGTACCCGCGGATGGGTGAGCGGGCCCGGTCGGAAGGGCGCGGGGACGGTCTCGCGACGGTGCTGGCGCCGGTGGTGCCGAAGACGTACGAGCTCACCGAGTTCCTGGTGGACGTGCTGGGGGTGACCGACGTCGGGGCGTACTACCCGCACCGGGTGACGTACCACCCGACCTGTCACGGGCTGCGCTCGCTCGGGCTCGGCGAGCGGCCGCTGCGGCTGCTGCGCGCGGTGAGGGGGCTGGAGCTGGTGGAGCTGCCGGGCGCGGACGAGTGCTGCGGGTTCGGCGGCACGTTCGCGCTGAAGAACGCCGACGTGTCGGCGGCGATGGGCACGGACAAGGTGCGCAACGCCGAGTCGACGGGCGCGGAGGTGCTGTGCGCGGCGGACAACTCCTGTCTGATGCACATCGGCGGCACGATGACGCGGCTGCGGACCGGCATGCGGCCGGTGCACATCGCGGAGATCCTGGCGAGCACGGAGGAGGACCCGGCCGTATGAGCGGAACGTTCGTCGGCATGCCCGCTTTCCCCGCGGCGGCCCGGGAGGCCGTGCGGGACACCACCCTGCGGGGCAATCTGCGGCACGCCACGCACACCATCCGCGCCAAGCGGGCGCGGGCGGTCGCGGAGCTGGAGGACTGGGAACGGCTGAGGCAGGCCGGGAGGCGGATCAAGGACCGCACGCTGCGCCGTCTCGACCGCTATCTGGTGCAGCTGGAGGAGTCGGTGACGGCGGCGGGCGGCACCGTCCACTGGGCCGCCGACGCCGACGAGGCGAACCGGATCGTCGCGGAGCTGGTGAAGGCGACCGGTGAGACGGAGGTCGTCAAGGTCAAGTCGATGGCCACCCAGGAGATCGCCCTCAACGAGGCGCTCGAGGCGCAGGGCATCCGCGCCTACGAGACCGATCTCGCCGAGCTGATCGTGCAGTTGGGCGAGGACCGGCCGTCGCACATCCTGGTCCCGGCGATCCACCGCAACCGCGGGGAGATCCGGGAGATCTTCACCCGGGAGATGGGCGAGTGGGGCCGCCCCGCGCCCGAAGGGCTGACGGACACGCCCGCCGACCTGGCCGAGGCGGCGCGGCTGCACCTGCGGGAGAAGTTCCTGCGCGCCAAGGTCGGCATCTCCGGCGCCAACTTCATGGTCGCCGAGACCGGCACGCTGGTCGTGGTGGAGTCCGAGGGCAACGGACGGATGTGCCTGACCCTGCCGGAGACGCTGATCTCGGTGGTGGGCATCGAGAAGATCGTGCCGACCTGGCAGGACCTCGAGGTGTTCCTGCAGACCCTCCCCCGCTCCTCCACGGCCGAGCGGATGAACCCGTACACCTCGATGTGGACCGGGACCACGGACGGGGACGGGCCGCGCGCCTTCCATCTGGTGCTGCTGGACAACGGCCGCACCGACACGCTCGCCGACGAGGTGGGACGGCAGGCGCTGCGCTGCATCCGCTGCTCCGCCTGTCTGAACGTCTGTCCGGTGTACGAGCGGGCCGGCGGCCACGCGTACGGGTCGGTGTATCCCGGCCCGATCGGCGCCGTCCTCAGCCCGCAGCTGCGGGGTACGGGCAGCGAGATCGACGCGTCCCTGCCGTTCGCGTCGTCGCTGTGCGGGGCCTGCTACGAGGTGTGCCCGGTCGCCATCGACATCCCCGAGGTGCTGGTGCGTCTGCGGGAGCGGGTGGTGGAGGGCGGCGGGGCCGTCCGCGAGGGCAACAAGGTGCTGCTGCGGCCGGCGAAGGGCCACGCCGCCGAGCGGGCCGCGATGCGCGCGGCCCGCTGGGCGCTCACCCGGCCCGGCGTGCTGCGCACCGGACAGCGGCTCGCCTCGCGCACCCGACGGCTGCATCCGCGCACCCTGCCGGGGCCCGGCCGGGCGTGGAGCGGGACCCGGGACCTGCCGCCGGTGCCGGCGGAGCCGTTCCGGGACTGGTGGCAGCGGACGCGCGGCGGAAGGGGGGATGCCTCGTGAACAGCAGGGAGCGGATCCTGGGGCGGGTGCGCCGGGCGCTGGCGGACGTACCGCCGGGTGAGGACGCGACGGTCGAGCGGGACTACCTGCGCGAGCACGGGGAGCGGACCGTCGAGGAGACGGTGGATCTGCTGGCGGAGAACCTGGCGGACTACCGGGCGGTCGTGCACCGTACGGACGCCGGGGAACTGCCGTACCTGATCATGCGGTTGCTCGCCCAGCGCGGACCGCGGTACGTGCTCGTGCCGCCGGGGCTGCCACCGGAGTGGATGTCGGCGGCCGGCCCCACGCGCGTGCACGACCGCGCGGTCAGCACTCCGCGGGAGCTGGACGAGGTGGAGAGCGTGGTGACGGGCTGCGCCGTGGCCGTCGCCGAGACCGGCACCCTCGTGCTCGACGGCTCCCCCGACCAGGGCCGGCGCCGCATCAGCCTGATCCCCGACCACCACATCTGCGTGGTGCGCGTCCCGGACCAGGTGGTGGCGTCCGTCCCGCAGGCCCTCGAACGCCTGGACCCGACCCGCCCGTTGACGTGGATCTCCGGCCCCTCCGCGACCAGCGACATCGAGCTGGACCGGGTCGAGGGCGTGCACGGGCCGCGCACCCTGGAGGTCGTGCTGGTCCGGTGAACGGCCCGCCGGGAGACGGAGGCGGCCCACGCCGTCACAAGGGCACGCGACACGTGCCCACGTCCGGACCGGTGAGCGGCGGGTCGCGCGCGGACCCGGCACCGGCGTCCTCCACGAGGACGCGCGACCGCCGCACGACGTCGTCCGCGGGCCGCGCCGGGACCGTCCCGCACGCCGGATCGCGAGAGGATCGGGGCATGACCGATTCCTCAGCTCAGATCAACGCCCTCATCGTCGACGCGACGGACCCCGAGCGTCTCGCCGCGTTCTGGTCGGACGTGCTCGGCAGGCCGGTCGTGGGGCGCACGGGCCCGTACGTCTGGCTGCGCCGGGAGAACGGCCTCGGGCTGGGCTTCCAGCGCACCGACGCGCCCGCGTCCGGCAAGAACCGGATGCACTTCGACATCGCCGCCCCCGATCCGGCCGCCGAGCAGCGCCGGATCGAAGGGCTCGGCGGACGGCGGCTGGAGGGGTACGACGACGGCGGGTTCCTGGTGATGGCCGACCCCGAGGGGAACGAGTTCTGCGTCATCCCCGCGGGGCCCTTCGAACTCGACGACGAGGGGCGCGCGCACTACCTCGGCTGACCGCGGCCGACGGGCGGCCCCGGCGACGTCGCCGGGGCCGGCCTCCGCGGGGCGGAGGGAATACCGGGGCGGCCGGTCCGGTTGCCGGGCGCGAAGGAGGTGCCAGGTGGACACGACGTACTACGACCACGGAACGCCCGCCGAGCGCTGGGAGCGCGCGGGGATGTTCTTCGACGCCAAGGACTACACCGCCGCCGCGCGGGTCCTGAGCAGCCTGGTCGAAGAGGTGCCGGAGCAGACCGGTCCGCGTCTGCTGCTCGCCCGCGCCTACTACCACTCGGCTCAACTGCGCCGTGCGGAGACCGAGTTGCGGATCATCGTGGAACGGGACCCGGTGGAGCACTACGCCCGCCTGATGCTCGGCCGCACCCTGCAGCGGCAGGGGCGGGACGCCGAGGCGCAGCCGCATCTGCGGCTCGCGGCCGCGCTGGGGCACGAGCCGACGGGCATGCGATCCTGACGTGATGGACACTCCGAGCGATCGCGTGCCGTTGGCCGAGAGGGTCGAGCGGCTTCTCGCCGAGGAGGGGCCGTTGCCCCTCGTCGCCGCCGGGCATCCGGTGCTGCGGCGCCGCACCGAGCCGTACGACGGACAGCTGGACCCGGTGCTGCTGGCGCGGTTCGTGCAGGCGCTGCGGATCACCATGCGCACGGCGCCCGGTGTCGGGCTGGCCGCGCCGCAGGTGGGGGTGGGGCTGCGGATCGCGGTGATCGAGGACCCGGCGCCGGTGCCCGAGGAGGTGCGGGTCGCGCGCGGGCGGGAGCCGCAGCCGTTCCGGGTGCTGGTGAACCCGCGGTACGAGCCGGTCGGCGCGGAGCGGGCCGCGTTCTTCGAGGGGTGTCTGAGCGTGCCGGGCTACCAGGCGGTGGTGGCGCGGCACGCGTCGGTGCGACTGACCGGGCAGGACGAGGACGGGCGGGCGCTGGACGAGGTGTTCACCGGCTGGCCCGCCCGGATCGTGCAGCACGAGACCGACCACCTGGACGGCACGCTGTACCTGGACCGGGCCGAGCTGCGCTCGCTGTCCTCCAACGAGGCGGCGGCCCGGTACTGGGCGCAGCCGACGGCCGGGGAGGCGGCGCGGGCGCTGGGCTTCGACCTGCCGTGAGCCCGCCCCTGTCGGAGGTGCCGGTCAGGCGTCCCGGTAGGACTCCAGCAGCCGCAGCCACACCTCGCTGACGGTGGGGTACGACGGGACGGCGTGCCACAGCCGGCCGACCGGGACGCGGCCGGCCACCACGACGGTCGCCGCGTGGATCAGCTCGCCGACGCCGGGACCGACGAGGGTGACACCGCGCACGATCTCGTCCTCGAGGTCGACGACCATGCGCGCCCGGCCCCGGTAGTCGTCGCCGTACAGGCTCGCGCCCGCCACCGAGGACAGGTCGACGTCCACGGCCCGCACCCGGTGGCCGGCCTGCTCGGCCTCGGCGAGGGTGAGGCCGACGGAGGCCGCCTCGGGATCGGTGAAGACGACCTGCGGGACGGCCGCGTGGTCGGCGGTGGCGGTGTGCGCGCCCCAGTCCTCGTTCCGCACCGGCTCCCCGGCGGCCCGGGTGACGATGGCGGCGCCCGCGATGCGCGCCTGGTACTTGCCCTGGTGGGTGAGCAGGGCTCGGTGGTTGACGTCGCCGACGGCGTACAGCCAGTCGTGGCCGGTCACCCGGAGGGTGTCGTCCACCTCCAGCCAGGAGCCGGGCTCCAGGCCGATCGTCTCCAGGCCGAGGTCGTCGGTGCGGGGGGCGCGGCCGGTGGCGAAGAGGATCTCGTCGGCCTCGATCCGGTCGCCGGTGTCGGTGAGGACGACGACGGTGCCGTTCTCCCTGGTCACGGACTTCACGGAGGTGGCGGTGCGGATGTCGGCGCCGGCCTCGGTGAGGGCCTCGGCGACCAGCTCGCCGGCGAACGGCTCCATGCGGCCGAGCAGGCGTTCGCCGCGCACCAGGACGGTGACGCGCGAGCCGAGCGCTCGCCAGGCGCAGGCCATCTCGGTGGCGACGACCCCGCCGCCGACCACGACCAGCCGGTCCGGCGCGGAGCGGGCGCCGGTGGCCTCGCGGCTGGTCCAGGGGCGGACCTCGTCGAGTCCGGGCAGATCGGGCAGCCGGGCGCGGCTGCCGGTGCAGACGGCGACGGCGTGGCGGGCGGTGAGGACGCGGCGGCCGCCGTCGGGGCCGGTGACGGTGACGGTGCGCGGGCCGCTGAGGCGTCCCTGGCCGCGGTACAGGTCGGCGCCGGTGCCCTCCAGCCACTGGACCTGACCGTCGTCCTTCCAGCCGGAGGTGAAGGAGTCGCGCCGGGCGAGCACGGCGGCGGTGTCCAGGGGGCCCTGGACGGACGCGCTCAGGCCGGGCAGGCGGCGGGCGTCGGCCTGGGCGAGGACCGGGCGCAGCAGGGCCTTGCTGGGCATGCAGGCCCAGTAGGAGCACTCGCCGCCGACCAGTTCGCTCTCCACCACGGCGGTGGAGAGCCCGGCGGCGCGGGTGCGGTCCGCGACGTTCTCGCCGACCGGTCCGGCACCGATCACCACGACGTCGTAGGCGGTCGCTTCCGTGTGCGTCTCCGTGTGCGTCGTTCGCGTTTCCGTCATGACGTCAGTCTGGTGGGTGGTGTGCCCGACGGCCACACGGGTAGGGGCGCGGAATACGTGACCGGTCGGCCGTGTTGTGCCGACACCCGAGCCGACAGCAGGAAGAGGGACCAGACCATGAGCGCCACCGTCGAACTCACCAAGGAGAACTTCGACCAGACGGTCACCGACAACGAGTTCGTGCTGATCGACTTCTGGGCGGAGTGGTGCGGGCCCTGCAGGCAGTTCGCGCCGGTGTACGAGAAGGCGGCCGAGAACAACCCGGACCTGGTGTTCGGCAAGGTGGACACCGAGACGCAGCCCGAGCTGGCCGCCGCCTTCGGCATCCAGTCGATCCCGACGCTGATGATCGTCCGCGACCAGGTCGCCGTGTTCGCCCAGCCGGGCGCCCTGCCGGAGGCCGCGCTGACGGACGTCATCGGCCAGGCCCGCAAGCTGGACATGGACCAGGTGCGGCAGCAGATCGCCGAGCAGCAGGCGCAGCAGCAGGGCGACGGTCAGGGCGCCTGAGCCGCCGGAGCCTCGGAGCCGGGCCTGCGCCCGGACGCGCGGCGTGCGGGGCGGCGGGCCGGGGGTTCGCGCCACCCGGCGCCGGCGGGGCGCCGTCGCGCCCGCCCGTGCCGCCGCGGCGGCATGAGCGCCCGCGGCCTGCGGCGGTCGACGCGCGCCCGCAGCGACGCCATCCGCACGCACCGCATCGAGCGCTCCCGGTCGTGCGCCTCCCCGGGCACGCCCCCGGTGAGCCGGACCCTGCCGGGCGTCGAGGGTCAGCTGGACTCCCGCCGCACCACCGACGCCCCCAGCACCTTGTGCGCCTCCGGCGCGGCAGCCGGGTCGCGGACGGCTCGGTCGACCAGGTCGGCCAGTTCCTGACCGGACGGTAACTCGAGGTGCACGGTGCTGAGCCGAGGACGCAGCAGCCGCCCCAGCGTCAGGTTGTCCGCGCCGACCACGGCGGTCTCCTCGGGGATGCGGATCCCCTCGTCCTGCAGCGCCCTCATCAGCAGCATCGCGTACTCGTCGTTGTACGTGAACACCGCGTCGAGGCCGAGGTCCCGCCAGCGGGCGGCGAGCCGGGCGGCGGCCTCCTCGTCGTACGCGAGCGGCAGCTCGGTCACCGTGGCGTCCGTGCCGTGCACCGCGGCCCGCACCCCCGCCAGGCGGGGCGCGGAGAACGTGTCCAGGCCCGGCTCCCCCGGCACGACCACGCCGATCCGTCGGCGCCCCCGGTCGAACAGGTGGGCGCCCGCGCTGTGCCCGACCACGTCGTGGTCCATGAGCAGGGCGTACGCGCCCTGCACGGTCTCGGGGCCGAGCGTGACGACGGCCCGCGCCCCGGAGCGCTTGAGCACCTCCACGCCGCGCGGCCCGAGCCCGGAGCCGGGCACCAGCACCGCCACCGGGCGCAGCTCGGCCCAGGCACGGGCGGCCTCGTCGTCGTGCACGCCGACGGTGCCGTACTGGACGACCGTGTAGTCGAGCAGGCTCAGCGCGGCGTGCAGATCGTTGATGAACTTGCTGTACAGCGGGCCCACGGGGAACGCGGGCGCGGGCATCAGGACCATGCGGCTGTGCCCGGCGCGCAGGCTGCGGGCGGCCGCGTGCGGGACGTACCCGAGCTCGCGCGCGGCCTCGCGGACGCGGCGGCGGGTGGGTTCGCTGATCCGTACGGCCCGGGCGTTGTTCAGCACGTAGGAGACGGTCGCGCGCGAGACGCCGGCCAGGCGGGCCACATCGGCGCTCGTGGGCACGGAGCGCGTCGGTGCGGGGGGCGCGGGGGCGGGCGGGTTCGGTATCTGCACCATGACGTACGGCATCTTCGCAGAAGCCGTAACGCGGCCTTGAATCGGGGGAGTTGGGAGGGACGGGCCGGGGTGCGGGCGGGGGCGTCCGGGGAGGTCAGGCGGTGGTGCCCGTGATGCGGTCGACCAGGTCGGTCCAGGCGTCCTCCAGGCGCTGCCGGGACATGCCGCACTGGTGCGTCAGGTGGTGGACCAGGGCGGGCTCGAGCTGGGCCAGCAGCGTGTGGGCGAGCAGGTCGCAGTCGGCGTCCGGGACCGCCTGGCGCAACAGCAGGGAGACGTGGTGGTGCCGCACCCGGTAGGGCGGGACGGTGAAGCGGCGGCCCGCGTCCGGCTCGGCCGCGAGCTGGAGCTCCAGGTCCTCCACGGTGCGGTGCAGGGCGGCACGGCCGAAGGCGCGCAGCCGCTCGGCCGGGGGCGCGCCCGGACCCAGCGGCGGGGGGCCGCTGAGGAAGGCGGCCTGGAGCTTCTTCTCGCTGTGGTCGAGGAGGGCCATCAGCAGGCCGGTGCGGTCGCCGAAGCGGCGGAAGACCGTGCCCTTGCCCACGCCGGCCGCCGCGGCGACCTCCTCCATGGTGACGGCGTCGGCCCCGCGCGCGGCGACGAGTCCGGCGGCCGCCTCCAGCAGGCGGGCCCGGTTGCGGGCGGCGTCGGCGCGCAGGCAGGGCTCGTCGCCGCCGGGACCGAGCTGCAGCAGCTGCGGCTCGACGGGCTCCGGGGGCGTCGGGGCGGACGGGGGCGCGGCGGACATGAAGCCAGGGTAAAGCATCGGGAATGAAACTGGACCGCAGTCCGGTTGGGGTGCTACAACTGCAAATCGGACCCCGGTCCGCATCGTGTCGCAGGTCATAGTCCCCCTTGGAGTTCCTCATGTCTGTTCGCATCCTCGCCCTCGTCGGCAGCCTCCGCGCCGGTTCGCACAACCGTCAGCTGGCCGAGGCCGCCGTCAAGCTCGCCCCCGCGGGCGTCGAGATCGCACTCCACGAGGGGCTGGCGGAGATCCCGTTCTACAACGAGGACATCGACGTCGAGGGCGGCGTGCCGGCCACCGCCGCCCGGCTGCGCGAGGCCGCCGCGGGCGCGGACGCGCTGCTGCTCTTCACCCCGGAGTACAACGGCACGATCCCGGCCGTGCTGAAGAACGCCATCGACTGGCTGTCCCGGCCGTTCGGCGCCGGCGCCATCGGCGGAAAGCCGGTCGTCGTGGTCGGCACCGCCTTCGGCCAGTACGGCGGCGTCTGGGCGCAGGACGAGGCCCGCAAGGCCGTGGGCATCGCCGGCGGCAAGGTCGTCGAGGACATCAAGCTGTCCATCCCCGGCTCCGTGACCCGTTTCGCCGAGACCCACCCGGCCGACGACAGCGAGGTCGCCGAGCAGCTGGCGGAGGTCCTGAACCGCCTGCACGCCCTGGTCGACGGCGAGCGGACCGCGGCCTGACGCACGCGTCCTGGGAGGGGCCGGAAGCATCCGCTTCCGGCCCCTCCCAGCGCTCGGGGGCGCCGTCGGCGGGACCGGCGGAACCAGTCCCGCCGCCCTTCACGCCGGCAGCCGGCCGCCCGGGACGCCCCTCGCGGCCGGTCCGCGAGGCCGCCCCGGCCACCGGACACCACGGGGCGCTCACGCAGGCCGGAGGTCTCCCCGGATCCCGCGTCACCGGACGGACGGACCCCGGCCGTCCCCCGCTCGCACCGCCGCCGTGGCAGGCCGCCCGGCGTGGTGGACCGGCGTCGGCGTCGTGGCCGACCGCGGAGGCGTCCTCGTCGCCGTGACCGAGACGCCCGGTCCTGCTCATCCCGCCCGCGGGGGCCTCGACGCACAGGTCGTGCACCGCGCCCTCGACACAGCCGCCGGGCACCGAACCGGTCACCGTGCCGTCCCGGTCGGCGGCGAGGGCGGCGCCCGGACCGCGGGGCGCGCTGCCGCCCACGGGGACGACCGTGGCCACGGCGAACTCCCGGCCCCCGGCCGGCGGCGCCGCAGGTCGCCGGCGAGGTCGAGCATGCCGGCCGGGCCGCCGGGGCCGTGGTCCTCGATCCGGACGGCCTCGACGTCCGGCGTCGGCGTGGGGGGCGACGTGGCAGCCGGCCGGGTCGGCGCCGTGGAGGGCGCCCGGGGCCGGGTGGCGCTGTGCTGGACGTGCGGTCTGCGGGACGGTGTGACGTGCGCGGTCGTGCGGGCGCCGCGGTGGCGCGGGGCCGGGCGGGCGCGGCGGGTCAGGCGACCGCCGCCGGGGCCAGTTCGCGCAGTCCGTGGAGGGCCGCCGCGACGGCCGGGCGGGCGTGGCCGCCGGTGCGGGTGGCGGTGAGGAGTCTGCGGTGGGGGCCGCCCGTGCAGCGGACGCGGGTGATCGGGAGGTGCGGGGTGACGTGGGCCAGGCGTGGGATCAGGGCCACGCCGAGGCCGTGGGCCACGAGATGCGCCGTCGCGTTCCAGTCGCCGGCGTGGTGGACGACCTCCGGGGCGAAGCCGGCCGCGCCGCACGCGGCCATGACCTGGAGCCGGCACGGGCTCTCCGGCACCGGGGCGATCCACGGCTCGCGCGCCGCCTCGGCCAGGCCGATCCGGTCCCGTCCGGCCAGCGCGTGCCCGTCCGGCACCACCAGGTCGAACGGGTCGTCCAGCAGCGGCTGCTGGTCGAACCGCGTGTCGCTCATCGGCGGGTTGTGCGGGGTGGACTCCACCACGGCCAGGTCGGCGGTGCCCTCGAAGAGCAGGTCGAAGATGCCCGGTACCGCCGCCTCCGTGATCCGTACCGACAGCCTCGGGTGGCGCTCGCCGAGCCGGGCCGCCAACGGCGCGAGCAGCACCGAGACGGCCACCGGGAAGCCGGTCACCCGCAGCACCCCGGCCGGGTCGCCGTGGTCGGCGCGCAGATCCAGCTCGGCCTGGTCCCAGCGGGCCTGGATGGCGTCGGCGTGCGCCAGCAGGCTCTCGGCGGCCGGGGTGAGGCGTACCCCGCGGCCCTGGGGTTCCAGCAGGTCGACGCCGAGGTCGCGGGCGAGCTGGCGGATCTGCTGGGAGGCGGCCGAGGGCGTGAAGTGCAGGGCGCGGGCGGCCGCGGTGACCGTGCCGTAGTGGGCGACCGCTCGGAGGACGTGGAGCCGGCGCAGGTCAATCATGAAGCCGAGGCTTCACAGTGGCGTACACAAAGTCAACCTGGACGTGAACATAACCGACGGCGCACCCTTGACGTGTCACGACCGACGACAGGCACACGAGTCACATGAGGCACGTGAGGATCCGAGGAGTCGCCATGACCAGCACGACCGGCACCACGGGCACGACCGGCACCGCCTGCCCCTACTGCGGGTGGCCGGACCGGGCGGAGCCGTTCCGGGTCGTCTCGCGGCACGCCACCGCGGCGGGCAGCACCGTGTGGACGCGCTGCGGCTGCGGCTCGCTGCAGGTCCGCGCGGTGGACGCGCGGGGCATGCGCGTCGTGTCCCGCAGCCGGCCCGCCGACGTCCCGGGGGTCCGGACCGACGGCAGGTGACCAGCGGGTGAGCGAGTGAGCGGACCGGCTTGACAGGCGGTCCGCCCCGGCCGTACTCATCGCGTAGTGATCGCGTACCGGCCGAGGGCGGCCGGCGACCGGGGACCCGGGTGCGGGCAGGAGGCGTGGACGTGCGGAGACTCCCCTTGTCCGGGGTGACGGTGGTGACCGTGGAGCAGGCCGTGGCCGCGCCCTACGCCACCCGGCAGCTGGCCGATCTCGGCGCCCGGGTGATCAAGGTGGAGCGGCCGGGCGAGGGCGACTTCGCCCGTCGCTACGACACCGCCGTGCACGGCACGTCCAGCTACTTCGTGTGGATCAACCGCTCGAAGGAGTCCCTCACCCTCGACCTGAAGGATCCGCGCGGACTGGACATCCTGCACGAACTGCTCGCGGACGCCGATGTGTTCGTGCAGAACCTCGCGCCGGGCGCGGCCGGCCGGCTCGGACTGGGCGCCGAGGACCTGACCCGCCGTCATCCGCGGCTGATCCCCTGCACGATCTCCGGCTGGGGCACCACCGGCCCGTGGGCCGGCCGCAAGGCGTACGACCTGCTGGTGCAGTGCCAGACGGGTCTGGTGTCGCTCACCGGCACCCCGGAGGAGACCGCCCGCACGGGCATCTCCGTCGCCGACATCGCCGCCGGGATGTACGCCTACAGCGGTGTGCTCACCGCCCTCTACACCCGCGCCACCACCGGCGAGGCGCACCCCGTGGAGGTGTCCCTGTTCGAGGCGCTGGCGGAGTGGATGGGGCAGCCCGCCTACTACACCCGGTACGGCGGTGCCCAGCCGCCGCGGCTGGGCACCCAGCACGCGACGATCGCCCCGTACGGCACGTACCGGGCCGCGGACGGCCGCGAGGTGCTGTTCTCCATCCAGAACGAACGCGAGTGGGCCGCGCTGTGCCGGGAGTTCCTCGCCCGGCCGGAGCTGACCGACGACCCGCGGTTCGCGACGGGTCCGGACCGCGTGGCGCACCGGGAGGAACTGAACGCGATCGTGGCGGACCGCTGTGCCCGCGACGACGCGGCGGACCTGCTCACGAGCCTGGAGGGCATCGGCATCGCCTGCGCCGGGGTCAACGACGTCGCGGCGTTCCTCGACCACCCGGTGCTCGCCGCGCGCGGCCGGTGGCGTGAGATCGGGGTACCGGGCGGCACCGCGGAGGCGCTCCTCCCGCCGGCGGACCTCGCCGGCATCCCGGCGCGCATGGATCCGGTCCCGGCGGTGGGCGAACACACGGAAACGATCCTGCGCGGCCTGGGCCGCACCCCTGAGGACATCGCGGCTCTGCGGGGGGACGGGGTGATCTGACCCGGTCGGGCGGCGCCCGGGTGGTACGCCGGACAGCGGGGTCCAGCGAGACACCGCCGGGAAGCCGCACGCCCGCCGGCGTGCGCCCGTGGCCGTGGTCGCGCCGCGGGGAGACCCCCTCGCGGCCACGTGCCGGTGAGCTGGGCGGCGGAGCACCGCCAGGGCGCCTCGCGCTACGCCTGCTTCCGCCCGCGCAGCGCCCCCAGCACCTCCTCGTCCGTCAGCTGGTCGAACTCGTCGTACCACTGGCCGACGGCCATGAAGGCGGCCGGTGCGTGGAGGCAGATCAGGTCGTCGGTCTCGGGGCGGAGGGACGCGACGCCCGCCGGGGAGGCGACCGGGACGGCCAGGACGAGGCGGCCCGGGGCGCGGGCGCGGAGGGCGCGCAGGGCCGCGCGGGCGGTGGAGCCGGTGGCCAGACCGTCGTCGATGACGATCACCGTACGGCCGCGCGGGTCGGGCGCGGGCCTGCCCTGCCGGTAGAGCCGTTCGCGTCGCCGCAGTTCGGCGCGTTCCCGTTCGACGACGGGTGCGAGGTCGGCGTGGGTCAGGCCCAGGCCGCGCAGGGCCTCGTCGTCGTACACGGGGACGCCGTCGCCGGCCATGGCGCCGACGCCGTACTCCTCGTGCCCGGGGACGCCCACCTTGCGGACCACGAGGACGTCGAGAGGCGTGCCGAGCGCCTCGGCGACCTCGGCGGCGACGGCGACACCGCCGCGGGGCAGCGCCAGCACGAGGGGATCGGGCAGGGCGCCCGCGTCCCGCTCCTGACGCAGCCGCGCGGCCAGTTCGCGTCCGGCCTGCCGGCGATCACGGAACCGCATGACGGTCGGCCTCCCTCCGTACGGCCAGGACAGGTCCCCGGTCGGCGTCCGCGTACCCCTCCCCCGGTGCGCGATGCACCGCCACGGGGCATGGGGCCCGTGCGCTCGGGCAGTCGTGGTGCATGGTCGGTGACACGGGTGACCCGGGGCAGGCGCCAGGACCGGACCGCAGCGGGCACCGCTCGGTGGCGCAGGAGGACGAGGTACGGATCGAGGCCTGGGCGGCGAGCCGCGAGCACTGCCTGGCGGAGGCCGTGGTGGCGATGGTGGAGTGCTTCGCCGACGTCTCCGGCGTGAGACCGACCGGCGTGGGCCGCATCCGCCTGGAGGAGGCCAGCGACGACGACCTGCTGGCCGCGCTGCTCGACGAGGTCCTGTACCGCCTGGAGGTCCATGGTCACGTTCCCGTGGACGTGGAGGCGGACGAGGCCGAGGGCGGCCTGGACGTACGGCTGGCGGTCGCGGGCCTGGCGGACGTGCGGGTCACCGGGGAGGTGCCGACGGACGTCGGCTGGGAGGACCTGCGGCTGCGGCCGGGACCGTACGGCTGGTCGTGCGCGGTGACCATCGACGGCTGAGACCGGTACGCAGCCGAAGCGGCACGCTCAGTGGGCCGGCGTGGCGCGGCTGATGGCCGCTCGACGGCGTGGCCGGTGGTGCCGTCGGGGCGCACGCCCTCCCCGTGAGGGCCCGCGCAGCTCTCCGCGTGCCGTGGGAACCGCCTCGGTTTGCCCGGCCCGCCCCCCGCTCGCTTGGATGGGCCGGTCCCCCCGGCGGCCGCCGGGGGCCGGGTCGGCGGGGTGGGGGCCGGGGTGGACGGGCGGCGGTCGCCGGGGTGGCGGTTCGGGTGGCTGTGGGCGGCGTACGGGGTCAGCGCCTTCGGCACGCGGTTCGCGTTCGACGCGTTCGCGTTGGTCGCCCTGCTGGTGCTGGACGCCGGCCCGGCGGAGGTGTCGCTGCTGGCGGCGGTGGGCCCCGCGGTCGGCGCGGTGCTCGCGGTGCCGCTCGGGCCGTGGGTGGAGCACCGCCGCAAACGCCCGGTGATGATCGCGACGGACGTGGTCCGGTGCGCGGTGCTGCTCAGCGTGCCCGTCGCGTACGCCGTCGACGCGCTCACCGTGGGACAGCTCCTGGTGGTGTCGGTGACGGTGGCGGCGGCCGACATCACCTTCCAGGCGGCGGTCGGCGCGTACGTGAAGGACGTCGTGCCGAAGGAGGAGCTGCTGCGGGCGAACGGGCGGCTGGAGTCGACGGCCTGGACCGCGACCATGCTGGGCCCGCCGCTCGGCGGGGCGGCGATCGGTTGGTTCGGCCCGGTGACGACGGTGCTCGCCGACGCCGTGAGCTACCTGCTGTCGGCCGGTGCGCTGGGCGCGGCGGGCGGCGGCGACCGGCGGCCCGAGCGGCCGGACGCGCGGCCCCGGCTGCGGGCCGGCGACCTGCTGGACGGGTGGCGGCACATCCTGCGCAGCCGGGAACTGCGTCCGCTGTTCCTCAACACGGTGCTGGTCAACGGGCTGATCATGGCATCGTCGCCGCTGCTGGTCGTGCTGATGGTGGGCCCCCTGGGTTTCGCTCCCTGGCAGTACGGTCTGGCCTTCGCGGTGCCGTGTCTGGGCGGGCTGGTCGGCGCGCGGCTGTCGCGGCGGCTGGTGGCGCGGTTCGGGCCGCGGCGGGTGCTGCGCGTCACGGGGACGCTGCGGGCGTGCTGGCCGCTCGGGCTGGCGTTCGTCGGGCCGGGCACGGCCGGTCTGGTCCTGGTCATGGTGATCGAGTTCGGGCTGATCACGAGCATCGGCGTGTTCAACCCGGTGTTCGCGACGCGCCGACTGGAGCGGACCCCGGCGGACCGCGTCGTCCGCACGCTGTCGGCATGGTCGGCGACCGGCAAGGCGTCGATCGCCCCGCTGACCGCGCTCTGGGGCCTGCTGGCGAGCCTCACCGGCCCCCGCACCGCCATCGCCCTCGCGGGCGTCCTGCTCCTGGCCACCCCGCTGCTGCTCCCCCGTCACGCCGACGAGGCACATCAGGGCCCCTCGGCCCCCTGACAGTCGTCAGGGGCACCCGTGTCCCCCGTCCGACGCACCGGTACGCCACCCGGTCCGCCGCGGCCGCCCCGGCCTCCGGCGGGCTCACCTGACGTCTGGATGCACGAGGGAGGGGGCGGGCCGGTGTTCCGGCCCGTCCCCTCCCTCCCTCATGCGCGCTTCGGGGCCGGAACGGCTCAGTACCAGCCCGTGTTCACCAGCGGATGCCCGTCACACGCGAGGACGGCGCGCGAGACACGCCCGTCGAGGTTGTTCCCGATCCTCGTGCAGGCGTGGGTGAGGCCGGGGTCCACGGTCTCGGAGACCCAGCCGTCGGCCCGGCCCGCACCGCTGTTGGAACGCTCCAGCACCGCCGCGCAGTTGGTGCGCGCGTTCTCGATGCGCGCGAAGGACCCGCACGCGTCGGAGGAGAAGTACTTCAGCCTCATGCCCTCGAAGGACCGGGTGGCTCCGACCTGGCGGAAGGTGCCCGCACAGCCGGGGACCGTGGGGTACTGCCCCTCCCTGGCGAAGGCCCCGTAGTTGCCGCCCGAGTGCGGCGCGGCGTGGACGGACGTGGGCAGGAGGGCCATCACTGCGGCTGCGCCCCCGCGGCCGGCAGAATCCTGAGCGATCGGCGGCTCATGATGCCTCTTCTCTGTGTGCCGAACGGCGTTCACGGCCGGCGCCCTCGGTGGGGGCCGCAGGCCCGGTGCCGTGACCGTACGGGTCGTCAGGACCGCCGCGGCACCTGACAGTTGCCGGGGTCGGATGACGGCGTCGCTCACCCGTCGGCGTTCGCGGCCGCCTCCTCGACGCGTGCGGTCACCCAGGCCAGGAACGCCCGCACGTCGGCGGCGGGCAGGGTGGCCGCCTCCGCGCGGGGGCGTTCGAAGCTGGTCAGCGCCTCGGTGATCAGGGGCCGGAAGGCGGGTTCGGCCGCGGCGACGATCTCCCCCGCCCTGCGTTTGGCGAACCAGCGGCCGGTACGGCAGTGGACGGTGGCGCGGCAGCCGTTGAGCACCCGGTTGTCGGACAGGTGTCCCTCTCCGCCGGCGTGTTCCCGCACGGAGGCGCGGAGCGCGGCGAGCACCGTGGGCCGCTCCGGTGCCGCGATCACGTCCCGCGCCGACGCGCCGTACAGCGGGAGTCCCGCCTGGTGGGCGACGGAGCGGTCGATCACGTACCAGAAGGCCGCTGCGCCGGCGGAGTCGTCATCGGCCCGTTCGGGCAGGAAGGGCCCGGTGTTGAGGTCCAGCAGGTATCCCGCCTCACCCGACGGGCGGGCGGCGAAGTCGGCCGGGTAGACGACCAGTTCCAGGCCGGCGGCCGGGCAGGGCAGCGCGGGGTGGGCCAGCGTCCCGGCCAGCGAGGCGAGGTCCGCGCGCGGCAGCGCGGGGTCCACCACGACCGTCACGTCGACGTCGCTGCGCCCGTGGCGGTAGTCGCCGAGGGCGAGCGAGCCGACGGCGAGGACGCTCACCAGGCTGTCCCCGCAGACGGCGGAGGTACGGCGGACCAGCTCCTCCAGATAGGCGCGCAGTTCCGGCGGCGGGGAGGGACGGCTCATGCCCTCAGTGTCCCCCAGGAGGCGCGACCGGTCCGGGTTCTCACGCCCACAGCTCGTCGCTGTCGCACACCGTCGCGCCCATGTTGCGCTCCATCATCCGCAGGGCCGCGTCCGCCAGGTCGGCGTGGATGTGCGCGACGGCGTCCCGGGGGACGGTCACCTGGAAGTGCCGGATGTGCGCGTCGAGCGAGGAGTACAGCACGCACTGCTCGGTCACCTGGCCGCACAGCACGAGCCGGTCGATGTCCTGCTGGGAGAGCAGGTAGCCGAGCGGGGTCTCGAAGAAGATCGAGTGCCGGGCCTTGACCACGAAGAGCGAGGACTCGTCGGGGACCAGCGGCTCGACCAGGCGCGCGTGCGGTCCCGCCAGCGCCTTGTCGAGCAGCTCGCCGTGGTGGGAGCGCCACCCGCCGAAGTTGTCGTTGACGTAGATCACCGGCGCGTCCTGCCGCCGCGCCCGCTCCAGCAGGCCGGAGATCACAGGGACCACCGTCTCGGCGGACGGGAGCAGCTGGTCGGCGTCCGGGTGGTCGTAGGTGTTGATCATGTCGATGACGATCAGTGCGGTCTTGCCCATGCCTTCAGGGTTCCACCGGGGCGCGCAATCAGGCATCCCCGGCGCATCCGGGATCGGAACGCCCTCAGGCCCGCGCTCTCCGTGTCCGGCCGGGCTTCCGGGTGCTCGACCGGCAGGAGTGCCCGCGCCTGCCGGGCAAGGCGCCGGCCGGTCGCGTCGTGCGCACCCGGCAGGCGCTGCCGGCGGACTTCGTCCTGGACACGGACGCGTCCGTGGTGCTGTGCACCTCCGCGGACTCCTACCTGGTGCGGGCCGTCGACGGTGTGGTGGTGGCGGTCGAGGCGGACGACTTCCACGTCGGGAGCCGGTCCGGCTGGAGCGTGGTGGTGACCGGGCGGGACCCGACAGGGACCGGGGACTGACCGCAGGCGTCCGGTGGACGGTCAATCCCCTTGCGCGGCACCGCCGTACGGGTGACGTACGGTACCGCCTGTGACCGCCTACACCCCTGAGAACACCCCGGGCCGTTACGGCCCGTACGCCACGCTCGAGACCGAGCCGCGCTCCGTCGGCCGGGTGCGCACCGAGTACTCGCCGGCGTACGACGGCGACCCGGACCCCGGGGAGGTCGTCTGGACCTGGGTGCCGTTCGAGGAGAACGACGGCCGGGGCAAGGACCGGCCGGTGCTGGTCGTCGCCCGCGAGGCGGCCGGGACGTTCCTCGCCGTGCAGCTGTCGAGCAAGCGGCGCACCGGCGACCGGGAGTGGGTGCCGATCGGCAGCGGGCCGTGGGACCGGTCGGGGCGTGAGTCCTGGGTGGACGTCGACCGGGTGCTGCGGCTGCACGAGCAGGGCATGCGCCGGGAGGCGTGCGCGCTGGACCGGATGCGGTTCAACCTGGTGCGGCAGCGGCTCAGGGAGCGCCACGGCTGGAGCTGACCGCCGCCGGCCCGGCCGGCAGGTCCGCGAAGGTCCGCTCGAACGCCGCGCGGACCTCGCCGTCGCGGGTGCGGTCCAGGACGGCGAACACCACGTGCCCGAAGGCGCCGTGGAAGCGTCCGCCGGGGCCCAGGGACGCACGGAACGCCTCCGCCACCTGTGCCGGGTCGTTGCGGAACACCCCGCAGCCCCACGCGCCGAGCACCAGGCGCCGGTAACCGTGGGCGGCCGCCGTCTCCAGGACACGGCCCGCGCGGCGGGCCAGCACGCCGGGCAGCTCCCCCAGCCGCTCGGGCGCCGTGGAGCGGATCACGCCCGCGTTGGGCGCCGGCGAGGTGAGGAAACCGACCGTGAAGGGGGCGTCCAGCAGGCCGCCCCGGTCGTCGCGGAACACCGGCACGGCCGGCGCGTGGATCACCCGGTCGGTGTAGAACGGGTCCCGGTGGGCGCGGTGGTGCTCGTAGAAGCCGGGCGCCCGCAGCAGGCACGTGTACAGCGCCGAGGCGCGGCACAGGGCCTCCTCCTGGGCCTGCGCGCCGTTGAGGTAGCCGCCGCCCGGGTTGCGCGCCGAGGCGAAACCGAGCACGGCCACGGGATCCGCGCCGGTGAGGCGACGGGCGGCGCCCGTACTGCTCTCGCCGGTCACCTCGAACCGGGTCCGCACCGGGCTGGACCGCGGCACCGCGACCGGTTCCGGTCCGTGCAGGGTGGTGCCCTGCCGCGCGGCCTCGACGGCGGGCCCGATCCGCACCTCGCGGCCGTCCGGCGCGCGGTAGGCGCCCTCCGCCACGATCTGTTCCGTCTCCCGGGCGATGCCCCGCAGGCGCGCGCTCACGGCGCCACCCCCGTAGCCGCCGTGACCGCGCCCCGCGCGTCCTCCCTCGTCGTGCTCACGCGAGCATCCTGAGTGATGCTGGTCACGCGGCGCAACGCGGTTTCCGCCGCCCCGGACGGTCCGGGACCGGTGGCGGAAGGCCCCGGTGGCGGGCGGGACGCGGAGGTGACCGCCCCCTCACGCCCCGCCGGGCGCCCTTGTGCCGGGCGGCCCGAGGGTTTTGGGTGGACGCGTTGGTGCCGGCCGGGCTCCGGGCTCCGGGCCGGCGACATGGTGGTGTCTCAGGAGGATTCCCGCATGTCAGATCCGTCGAGCGGCTGGGCGCCGTCCCGCACGGCCGTCACCGAAGCCGAGGCGGAGGCCCTGATACGGGGCATCTGCTTCAAGACCGGACCGCCCCGCCGCCTCGGTGTGGAAGTCGAATGGCTGGTCCACGAGCTGCGCGACCCGCGGCTCCCCGTCTCCCGTGAACGACTCGAAGCGGCCTACGCCGCACTGCGCGCGGTGCCCCTGCGTTCGGCGCTCACCGTCGAACCCGGCGGCCAGCTCGAGCTCAGCTCGCCGCCCGCCGCCTCCCTCACCGAGTGCCTGACCACCGTCTCCGCCGACCTGGACGCCGTCCGCGCGGTCCTCGGCCGGGACGGCCTCGCCCTGGCCGGCATGGGCCACGACCCCTGGCGGACCCCCCGCCGCTATCTCCGCCGGCCGCGTTACGACGCGATGGAGGCCGCCCTCGACCGCACCGGCGCGGCCGGCCGGTACATGATGTGCACCTCCGCCTCGGTGCAGGTGTGCGTGGACGCCGGCCACGAGGAGCCCGGCCCGCTCGGCCACGTACGCCGCTGGTGGCTGGCCCATCTGCTGGGCGCCGTCCTGGTGGCGGTCTTCGCGAACTCCCCCGTCTCCGCCGGCCGGCCCACCGGCTGGCGGTCCACCCGGCAGCTGCGCTGGGCGCAGATCGGCGCCGGACGGGCCGGCGCCCCCGCGCTGGACGCCGACCCGCGCGGCGCCTGGGCCCGGCATGTGCTGGACGCGCCCGTGATGTGCGTACGCCGGGCCGACGACGGGCCGTGGGAGGTGCCGGAGGACCTGTCGTTCCGGCACTGGACGCGCCGCCGGTCGCCGCGCGCGCCCACGCACGACGACCTGGACTACCACGTCACCACCCTGTTCCCGCCGGTCAGGCCGCGTGGCCATCTGGAGCTGCGGATGATGGACGCGCAGCCCGGCGACGACGGCTGGACGGTGCCGCTGGCCGTGACGGCGGCGCTGTTCGACGACCCGGGGGCCGCCGAGACCGCCTACCGGACGGTGAAGCCCCTGGCCGAGCGGACGCGGGGCGTGCCCGCGCCGCAGAACCCGCTGTGGCGGGACGCGGCCCGCGACGGTCTGGCCGACCCGGAGCTGCGGGAGGCGGCGGCCGTCTGCTTCGCGGAGGCGCTCGACGCGCTGCCCCGGCTCGGGGCCGCGACCGCCCTGGTCGACCGGGTCGCGGCGTTCCGGGACCGCTACGTCGCCCGGGGCCGCTGCCCCGCCGACGACCTGCTCGACGCGTGGCGCGCGGAGCACGACGGGCGTACCGCGTCCGGCGCGTCCCTCACCCCCCGCCCGCACGGGAAGGACGTCGTCCCATGACCGACCCCGCCCTCGACGCCGAGACCCTGCGCGAGCGCGCGGTCGCCTCCCTGGTTGTCGCGCGGGACCGCACCACGCTGCTGACCAGCTGTGTGGAGGACCCCGACCTGACCGCGCAGCACTCGCCGCTGATGTCGCCGCTGGTGTGGGATCTGGCACACGTCGGCAACCAGGAGGAGCAGTGGCTGCTGCGCGCGGTGGCCGGCCAGGAGGCGATCCGCCCGGAGATCGACAGCCTCTACGACGCCTTCGAGCACCCGCGCGCCGAACGCCCGGGCCTCCCCCTGCTGTCGCCCGAGGAGGCCCGCCGGTACGCGGCCGACGTGCGCGGACGGGTGCTGGACGTGCTGGAGCGCACGGCGTTCGGCGGGAACCGGCTGACCGAGGCCGGGTTCGTCTTCGGGATGGTCGCCCAGCACGAGCAGCAGCACGGCGAGACCATGCTGATCACGCACCAGCTCCGGAAGGGCCCGGCCGCCCTCACCGCGCCCGGCCCGGAGCCGGTCACGCCGTACGCCGGGCCGGCCGAGGTCCTGGTGCCGGGCGGCCCGTTCACCATGGGCGCCTCGGCCGAGCCGTGGGCGCTGGACAACGAACGGCCCGCGCACCGCCGCGAGGTGGCGCCGTTCCGGATCGACGCCACGCCGGTCACCAACGGCGCGTACCAGGCGTTCGTCGAGGACGGCGGCTACGACGACCCGCGCTGGTGGACGCCCCAGGGCTGGGCGCACGTCCGCCGCGCCTCCCTCACCGCGCCGCTGTACTGGCGCCGGGAGGGCGGGGTGTGGCTGCGCCGCCGCTTCGGCGTCACCGAACCGGTCCCGCCGGACGAGCCCGTGCTGCACGTGTGCTGGTACGAGGCCGACGCGTACGCCCGCTGGGCCGGGCGCCGGCTGCCCACCGAGGCCGAGTGGGAGAAGGCCGCCCGGTACGACCCGGCGACCGGCCGTTCGAGGCGCTACCCGTGGGGCGACGCCGATCCGACGCCCGAGCACGCCAACCTCGGCCAGCGCCATCTGCGTCCGGCGCCGGCCGGCGGCTACCCGGCCGGGGCGTCGCCGCTGGGCGTGCGGCAGCTGATCGGCGACGTGTGGGAGTGGACGGCGAGCGACTTCCTGCCGTACCCCGGCTTCGAGGCGTTCCCGTACAGGGAGTACTCGCAGGTCTTCTTCGGGCCGGAACACAAGGTGCTGCGCGGCGGTTCGTTCGCCGTGGACCCGGTGGCCTGCCGCGGCACGTTCCGCAACTGGGACCTTCCGGTCCGGCGGCAGATCTTCTCCGGCTTCCGCACCGCCCGCTCGGTGGAGGGCGCCTGATGTGCCGCCACCTCGCGTACGTGGGGCCCGAGGAGCCGCTGGGCGCGCTGCTGGTGCGGCCGCCGCACGGTCTGTACCGGCAGTCGTGGGCGCCGCGCCGGCAGCGGCACGGCACGGTCAACGCGGACGGCTTCGGCGTGGGCTGGTACGCCGCCGGCGACCCGGTTCCGGCCCGGTACCGGAGGGCCGGGCCGGTGTGGGCGGACCTGTCGTTCACGGACCTGGCGCGGGTGGTGCGGACGGAGGCGCTGCTCGCGGCCGTGCGCGACGCGACACTGTCCGGCGCCGACGCGGAGGCGGCCGCGGCGCCCTTCGCGTCCGGGGCGTGGCTGTTCAGCCACAACGGCGCGGTGCCGGGCTGGCCGGGTTCGCTCGCGCCGCTGGCCGCCACGGTGCCGGCCGGGGACCTGCTGTCGCTGGAGGCGCGCACCGACTCGGCGTTCGTGTGGGCGCTGGTGCTGGCGCGGCTGCGGGCCGGCGACGCCCTGGGGCAGGCGCTGGCCGACACGGTCGCCGAGGTCGCCCGGGCGGCGCCCACGGCCCGGCTGAACCTGCTGCTCACCGACGGCGCCGCCGTCGCCGCGACCGCCTGGGGGGACACCCTGTGGTACCTCGTCCGGCCCGGCGGGGGCGCCGTCGTCGCCTCCGAGCCCTACGACGACGACCCGCACTGGCAGGAGGTGCCCGACCGCACCCTGCTCGCCGCGAGCCGCACCGAGGTGCTGCTCACCCCGCTCAAGGAGCCCTTCACGTGAGCCCGTTCCGTCTCACCCGCACCCTCCCCGAGGACGCCACCGCCGCCGCGCTGCGCGCCGACGTCCGCGCGGGACTGACCGGCAGCCCCAAGACGCTGCCGCCCAAGTGGTTCTACGACGCCCGGGGCAGCCAGCTGTTCGAGGAGATCACCGCGCTGCCCGAGTACTACCCGACGCGCGCCGAGCGGGAGATCCTGCTCGCCCGCGCCGACGAGATCGCCGCCGCGTCCGGCGCCCGCACCCTGGTGGAACTGGGCTCCGGCTCCTCGGAGAAGACGCGGCATCTGATCGCCGCCCTCACCGGGCTGCACGCGTACGTCCCGGTCGACGTCAGCGAGTCGGCGCTGACCGGGGCCGGGCGGGCGCTGGCGGCCGAACGGCCCGGCCTGGAGGTGCACGCGCTGGTCGCGGACTTCACCGCGGAGCTGACCCTGCCGGACACCCCGGGGCCGCGCCTGGTGGCGTTCCTCGGCGGCACCATCGGCAACCTGCCGCCGGCCGAGCGGGCCGCGTTCCTCGCCTCCGTCCGCGCCCTGTTCGCCCCGGGCGACGCGCTGCTGCTGGGCACGGACCTGGTGAAGGACGAGGGGACGCTGGTCCGGGCGTACGACGACGCGGCCGGGGTGACGGCCGCGTTCGACAAGAACGTGCTGAACGTCGTCAACCGGGAGCTGGGCGCCGACTTCGACCCGGACGCCTTCGACCACGTGGCGCTGTGGGACGCGGAGCACGAGTGGATCGAGATGCGGCTGCGCTCGCGCACCGCGCAGTCGGTGAAGATCCCGGCGCTCGGACTGGCCGTGGACTTCGCGGAGGGCGAGGAGCTGCGCACCGAGGTGTCGGCGAAGTTCCGGCGGGAGGGCGTGCGCGCGGAGCTGGCGGCCGCGGGGCTGGACCTGGCCCGGTGGTGGACGGACGGCGAGCGGCGGTTCGCGCTGTCGCTGAGCGTCGTCCGCTGACCGGCCGCCGCGCGGCGCGCGGGGACGCCCTCAGTCGAAGGCGAGGGTCTCGGTGATGCGGCGCGCGGCGCGCTCGGCCTCCTTCGCGGGGTCGGCGCCGGTGAGCACCCTGGTCATGTACTCCTTGATCGGGTTGTCGGCCTCGACCACGCTCCACCGGGGCGTG
The DNA here is from genome assembly GCF_044763335.1 of Streptomyces sp. NPDC096105. Taxonomy (NCBI): domain Bacteria; kingdom Bacillati; phylum Actinomycetota; class Actinomycetes; order Kitasatosporales; family Streptomycetaceae; genus Streptomyces; species Streptomyces sp. NPDC096105. The sequence continues at coordinate 63,715 of NZ_JBIWGC010000011.1, read as the reverse complement.
GCCGGGGTCGCCCGGCCCCGTGCCGCGCCGGCCGCCATGGCCTCCAGCCCCTCCTCCCCCGCGACCGCGTCGGCGAGGTCCGCCTTGTTGGGGACGTAGTTCATGGTGCGGGCGAGTTCGGTGTTCCACCGGGCGCCGGTGAGGGCGGCGACGACCTCGACGGCGGCGTCCTCGGCGTCGGTGTTGGCCGGGACGACGAGGTCGGAGCCGCCGGTGAAGACGGCGCCGGGGCGGCCGGCCTCCTTGCCGGGGACGGGGAAGTAGCCGATCTCGTCCTCGAGTCCGGGGTTCCGCTGGACGATCGCGCGGACCAGTCCGGGGACGGCGACGATCTGCGCGACCCGCCCTTCGGCGAACACGCCTGCCTGCGGCGGGTGTTCCTCGTCGGCGTCGACGGGTCCGTCGCCGAGCCGCTGGAGCCGGCGGTAGAAGTCCATGCCGCGCAGGGCGGCCTCGCTGTCCAGGGCGCCCCGCCAGACGCCGTCGCGTTCGGTGGCGAGTTCGCCGCCCTCCTCCCAGATGAAGCCGGCCAGCGTGTACCAGTCCTGTCCGGCGAGGTAGATGCCCTGGGTGTCGCCGGTGTCGAGCCGCTCGGTGATCTCCAGCCACTCGTCGCGGGTCTCGGGCGGGGTGACGCCGGCCGCGCGGAACAGGTCCTTGCGGTACACGACGACGCGGTTGGCGGCGTACCAGGGGATGCCGTACTGCTGGGAGCCCCAGCGGCCGGGTTCGGCGAGGCCGGGCAGCCAGTCGTCGCGGCCCCAGTCGCGCATGGACTCCAGCGTGAGGTCGAGCAGGCCGTCGCCCTCGGCGTAGGCGGACACCTGGGTGTTGCCGACCTCGATGACGTCGGGCCCGTCGGGGTCCTTGCCGCGCAGGGCCTGCTGGACCTTCTCGCCGATGCCGGTCCACTCCTGGACGCGGATGTCGAGGTCGAGCGTCCGGTGCTCCCGCTCGAACTCCTCGGTGAAGCGGTCCAGGAAGTCCTGCGAGGCGCTGTGCTGCATCAGCCACACGGTGACGGTGCGCCGCTCCGCCGCGCTGTCGGACATCACCCCGCAGCCGGTGAGCAGGGAGGCGGACACACAGACGAGGGCGAGCAGTCGGCGTCTCACGTGAGGTCCTGTTTCTCTGTCTGGCGGACAGGGCGGGGCCCGACGTGGGGGCGAGCAGGAGCTCGGACGGGTGCCCAGCATCTTGGTATGGACCAATGCCTGGGTCAAGGCCGTCGGGCGAACGGGGTGGACGTCTCGCGTCCGGACCCCGGGTGAGGCACGGTGGAGTGACGTGCGCCACAGGCGGTGGGGCCGCCGTGAGAGGAGCAGAGCATGTCGAACCACACCTACCGGGTCACCGAGATCGTCGGCACGTCGCCGGACGGCGTGGACGCGGCCGTCCGCAACGGCATCGAGCGGGCGTCGCAGACGCTGCGCCATCTGGACTGGTTCGAGGTGACGCAGGTGCGCGGACAGATCGAGGAGGGACGGATCGCGCACTGGCAGGTGGGACTGAAGGTGGGCTTCCGGCTGGAGGAGACGGGCTGAGCCGCTCAGGGTCAGGTACGGCCCTCGCACTCCTGCGCGTCCCTCAGCTCGCCCGAGGGGGTCGCCCAGCGCGCCTGGACGACCGTGAACCCGGCCCGGCGGGCGTCCTCGCAGACCAGTTCGTCGTCGTCGACCAGCATCCGCACCTCCCGGGTGCGGGCCAGGCGGCGCAGCACGGCCAGCTTGGTGAACCGGGCGGGCCGGCGGTCGGCGTTGCCGCGCATGCGCAGCTCCCCCTCGGGCAGCCCCTGCGCGGCCAGCCAGTCCAGGGTGTCGCGGCGGCAGCGCTCCGGCCTGCCGGTGAGGTAGACGATGTCGCACTCACGGGCGCTGTCCCGCACCAGCGCGATGCCCTCGGCGAGCGGCGGGTCGTGCGGCGCGGCGGCGAAGAAGCCGTCCCAGTCGCGTGGCCCGCGCTCCAGGAAGTGCTGGCGGTGCGCGGTGCCGGCGAGGGTGTTGTCCAGGTCGAACACGGCCAGCGGACGCGGGACCCGGTCCGTGCGATCGGTGCGGTCGGTCACCCTCACACCCTAGGCGGCCCGCGCAGGAATCCTGGCGGCTCCCCGGTGTTGGACCCGGTATGAGTTCCGTGATCGCCACGACCCGCTTCTCCGTCCTCGACCGCTCACGGGTCCGCGAAGGACACACCGCACCCGAGGCCCTGCGGGACACGGTGAGCCTGGCACGGGAGGCGGAGCGGCTCGGGTACCACCGGTTCTGGGTGGCGGAGCACCACGGGGTGCCCGGGGTGGCCGGTTCGGCGCCGACCGTGCTGGCGGCGGCCGTCGCGGGGGCGACCCGCACCATCCGCGTCGGCACCGGCGGGGTCATGCTGCCCAACCACCGGCCGCTGGTCGTGGCCGAGCAGTTCGGGGTGCTCGCCTCGCTGTTCCCGGACCGCATCGACATGGGCCTGGGCCGCTCGGTGGGGTTCACCGACGGGGTGCGCAAGGCGCTCGGGCGCGACAAGGGCGACGCGGAGGACTTCGCCGGCCAGATCGACGAGCTGCTCGGCTGGTTCCGCGGCACCTCCCCCACCGGGGTGCGCGCCCGGCCGTCCGAGGGGCTGACCGTGCCGCCGTTCGTCCTGGCCATGGGCGAGGGCGCGGACATCGCCGCCCGCGCCGGGCTGCCGATGGTCATCGGCGACCTGCGCGACCGCGACCGGATGCGCCGCGGCATCGACCGTTACCGCGCGCGGTTCCGCCCCTCCGCGTGGGCGGACGAGCCGTACGTGGTGATCTCCGGCACCGTGGCGGTGGCGGACACGGCCGAGCGGGCCCGGCGGCTGCTGATCCCGGAGGCCTGGTCGATGGCGTACTCCCGCACGCACGGCACCTTCCCCCCGCTGCCGCCCGCCGAGCGCGTCGCATCCCTCGCCCTGGGCGCCAAGGAACGCGGCTTCTACGAGGCGGGGCTGTCCGGACAGCTCGCCGGCACGGAGGAGGAGGTGGAGCGGGAGCTGGAGGCGCTGCTGAGGGACACCGGCGCCCAGGAGGTCCTCGTCACCACCAGCACCTACGACCGCGAGGCGCTGCTGGACTCCTACCGGCGGCTCGCCGCCCTCGCGGGGCTCGACGGCAGCGCGACGCGCCGGTGAGCTCACCGGCGCGTCGCGGGGGGGAGCGGGGACGGGGGCGCTACTCGCGGCCCCGGCCCGGGACGTCGCGGCCCCGGCGGCCGGATTCCTCGGTCATCTCCGTCTCGGCCTCGATGCGCTCCTTGCGCACCTGGCCGCGCACGGTCTCGTCCTCGACCTTCTCCTCGGTGGTCATCCGGACGCGCTCGACCGGCACCGCCTCGGTGGTGACCACGGGGCGCTCCTCGTGCAGCGTGACCTCGTGCTGGTCCTCCTTGAAGGCGGGACCGGACTCGGCCTCCTCGCGGTTGGCGTCCGTGATCGGCTCGCGCTCCACGCGCACTTCCTCGTGGCGGACCGGGACGGTCTGCTGCACCTCCTCGGTCACCACGTACTTGCGCAGGCGGGCCCGGCCGGTCTCGTGGCGCTCGACGCCGACGTGCATGCGCTCCTCGGAGCGCGTCATCGCGTCGTCGGTGCCGTGCTTCCCGGCCTCGCCGCGGTGGGACATGGCGCCGGCGGCCCCGGCGGTGCCGGACCGGTCGGCGGTGGTGCCCCTGGCGCCCGTCGTGCCGGACGTGTCGCCGCGGCGTCCGGCCGCCGCGCCCGCGGCACCGGCCGCGCCCGCCGCTCCGGCGGTTCCCGACGTCCCGGCGGTTCCGGCCTCGCCCGTGGTGCCGCCGCTGTCCCCGGGGGCGTCGCCGAGGACGTTGTCCCAGTTGACGCCGTAGTACTCGTACAGCCGGTGTTCCTCGTCCACCGACAGATGGCCGCCCGCGTCGATGTCGACGGCCGGGGCGCCCTTCACCTTGTCCTTGGGGTAGGGCACCTCGAGGTGGTCCTGGACCAGGGAGGCGTCACGGATGGGCACGAACGACTCGCTGGAGCCGAACATCCCGGTCTTGACGGTCACCCACTCGGGGCGTCCACTCGCGTCGTCGAGGAAGACGTGCTTCGCGTCGCCGATCTTGTTGCCGTCCCCGTCGTACACGGGGTGGTCCAGCAGGATCGGGATCTCATCGCGGGTGATCATCGGTCATCACCCTCCTCTCGGGTCACTCCTCTCCGGTTCTCCTGATCAGGAGGTAAAAAACGGAACAAAGGCGAAGAAATGCACTTTATTTTCCACAGTGCGGTACGCGGGTGCCCGGGAACGCGAGACGGGGCCGGAAGGAGCACCTCTTCCGGCCCCGCCCGTCCGCACCTTCCGGCGAACGTCGGTGAGGGGTGACTACCGCTTGCCCGTCCTGCGGGTCGCCCGCAGCCACTCCTTGTTCATCCCCGTGATGGAGGTCAGCGGGATGCCCTTGGGGCAGGCGGTGGCGCACTCCCCGGCGAGGGTGCAGCCGCCGAAGCCCTCCTCGTCCATCTGCGCCACCATGTCCAGCACCCGGGTCTCCCGCTCGGGGGCGCCCTGCGGCAGCACGTTCAGGTGGTTGATCTTGGCCGAGGTGAACAGCATCGCCGCGCCGTTGGGGCAGGCCGCGACGCAGGCGCCGCAGCCGATGCACTCGGCGTGCTCGAAGGCGAAGTCCGCGTCCGGCTTCGGCACCGGCGTGGCGTGCGCCTCGGGGGCGGAGCCGGTGGGCGCGGTGATGTAGCCGCCGGCCTGGATGATGCGGTCGAAGGCGGAGCGGTCGACCACCAGGTCCTTGATCACCGGGAAGGCGGCGGCCCGCCACGGCTCGATGTCGATGGTGTCGCCGTCCTTGAAGGACCGCATGTGCAGCTGGCAGGTGGTGGTGCGCTCGGGCCCGTGGGCGTCGCCGTTGATGACCAGCGAGCAGGCGCCGCAGATGCCCTCGCGGCAGTCGTGGTCGAAGGCGACCGGGTCCTCGCCCTTGAGGATGAGCTCCTCGTTGAGGGTGTCGAGCATCTCCAGGAAGGACATGTCGGGTGAGATGCCGTCCACCTCGTACGTGGACATGGCGCCGTCGGCGTCGGCGTTCCTCTGGCGCCAGACGCGCAGGGTGAGCTTCATGCGTAGCTCCGCTGGGTGGGGTGGACGTACTCGAAGACCAGGTCTTCCTTGTGCAGGACCGGAGCCTCGCCGGTCCCGGTGAACTCCCAGGCGGCCGCGTAGGCGAACTCGTCGTCCTTGCGGGCCGCTTCGCCGTCCGGCGTCTGGGACTCCTCGCGGAAGTGCCCGCCGCAGGACTCGGTGCGGTGCAGCGCGTCGAGGCACATCAGCTCGGCGAGCTCCAGGTAGTCGACGATGCGGTTGGCCTTCTCCAGCGACTGGTTGAACTCCTCGCCGGTGCCGGGGACCTTGATCCGCCGCCAGAACTCCTCACGGATCTGCGGAATGCGCTCCAGGGCCTTGCGCAGTCCGGATTCGCTGCGCGCCATGCCGCAGAACTCCCACATCAGCTCGCCCAGTTCGCGGTGGAACGAGTCGGGGGTGCGGTCGCCGTCGACGGACAGCAGCAGGCCCAGCCGGTCCTCGGTCTCGGCCAGCACCTCCCGCACCGCGGGGTGGTCGCCGGTCACCTCGGCCGGCTTCGGGTTGCGGCCGAGGTAGTCGTTGAGGGTCGCCGGCAGCACGAAGTAGCCGTCGGCCAGGCCCTGCATCAGCGCGGACGCGCCGAGCCGGTTGGCGCCGTGGTCGGAGAAGTTGGCCTCGCCGATCGCGAACAGGCCGGGGACGGTGGTCTGCAGGTCGTAGTCGACCCACAGGCCGCCCATCGTGTAGTGCACGGCGGGGTAGATCCGCATCGGCACCTCGTACGGATCCTCGTCGGTGATCCGCTGGTACATGTCGAAGAGGTTGCCGTACTTGGCCTCGACGGCCTTCCGGCCCATGCGCTCGATGGCGTCGGCGAAGTCCAGGTAGACGCCCTGGCCGCCGGGGCCCACTCCCCTGCCCTCGTCGCAGACGTTCTTCGCGGCGCGGGAGGCGATGTCGCGGGGCACGAGGTTGCCGAAGGACGGGTAGATGCGCTCCAGGTAGTAGTCGCGCTCGTCCTCGGGGATCTGCGCGGGCGGCCGGGTGTCGCCCTTGGCCTTGGGCACCCAGATGCGGCCGTCGTTGCGCAGCGACTCGCTCATCAGGGTGAGCTTGGACTGGTGGTCGCCGGTGCGCGGGATGCAGGTGGGGTGGATCTGGGTGAAGCAGGGGTTGGCGAAGTACGCCCCGCGCCGGTGCGCGCGCCAGATCGCGGTGGCGTTGGAGTTCATGGCGTTCGTCGACAGGTAGAAGACGTTGCCGTAGCCGCCGGTGGCCAGCACGACCGCGTCCGCGAAGTGGGTGGAGATCTTCCCGGTGATCAGGTCCCGGGCGACGATGCCGCGGGCCCTGCCGTCGACGACGATCAGGTCGAGCATCTCGGTGCGCGGGTGCATCTCCACGTTGCCGGCCGCGATCTGCCGGCTGAGTGCCTGGTAGGCGCCGAGGAGGAGCTGCTGGCCCGTCTGGCCGCGGGCGTAGAAGGTGCGGGAGACCTGGACGCCGCCGAAGGAGCGGGTGTCGAGCAGGCCGCCGTACTCGCGGGCGAAGGGCACGCCCTGCGCGACGCACTGGTCGATGATCTCGACGGAGATCTGCGCGAGGCGGTGCACGTTGGACTCGCGGGCGCGGAAGTCGCCGCCCTTGACGGTGTCGTAGAAGAGGCGGTGGACGGAGTCGCCGTCGTTGCGGTAGTTCTTCGCCGCGTTGATGCCGCCCTGCGCGGCGATGGAGTGGGCCCGGCGCGGGGAGTCCTGGTAGCAGAACTGGACGACGCGGTAGCCCTGTTCGGCCAGCGTGGCGCCGGCGGAGCCGCCGGCGAGGCCGGTGCCGACGACGATGACGGTGTGCTTGCGCCGGTTGGCGGGGTTGACCAGCTTGGCCTCGAAGCGGCGCTTGTCCCAGCGCTCGTGGACGGGGCCGGCGGGGGCCTTGGTGTCGGCGACCGGGGCGCCGGTCGTGTAGTCGGTGTACGAGGTCATGGTCAGCTCACCACTCCGGTCATGACGCCCACGGGGACGGCGAGGAAGCCGGCCGTGAGCAGCAGCGCAAGGGCGTTGGCGGTGGTCTTCAGGGCGCGGTCGCGGGTGCGGCTGCCGGCGCCGAGGGTCTGGGCGGCGCTCCAGAAGCCGTGCCGGACGTGCAGGCCGACGGCCAGCATCGCGACGATGTAAATGGTGTTGCCGTACCAGGTGGAGAAGGTGTCCACGACGTTCTGATAGGGCTTGCCGGACTCGAAGCCGCCGGAGTGGACGGTGCCGGTGGTCAGGTCCAGGATGTGCCAGACGATGAACAGGGCGAGGATGACGCCGCCCCAGCGCATGGTGCGGGTGGCATAGCTGGCACGCGCTTTCTTGTGCACGTACTTGGTGGGGCGCGCCTTGATGTCGCGGCGGCTGAGCTGGTACGCGGAGACGGCGTGGGCGACCACGGCGAGGACGAGGACGACGCGGACGGCCCACAGCGTCCACTCGTAGTGCATGAGCGGTTCGCCCAGGGTGCGCAGCCAGTGGGCGTAGTGGTTGAACTCCCCGGCCCCGAAGAAGATCTTCAGGTTGCCGAGCATGTGGACGACCAGGTACAGCAGCATGATCAGGCCGCTGACCGCCATCACTGTCTTCTTGCCGACGGTCGAGTCCCACACGGTGCGTGCCATGGACGGCCGTCGGTCCGTCCGCGTTGCCAGAGCCATGGCATCAGACGGTAGGGCCAGAGGGCCCCATCGGTCCAAGACATGGTACAGCTCGATTCGATAGGGAGTGCCTATCATGACCGCATGCAGTTCCAGCAGCTCCAGTACTTCGTGGCCGTGGCCGAGACCCGGCACTTCACGCGCGCCGCGGAGCTGGTCCACGTCGCCCAGCCGTCGCTCTCCCAGCAGATCAAGGCGCTGGAGCGGGAGCTGGGCGCCGACCTGTTCCGGCGGGCGCGCGGCAACATCACGCTGACCGACGCGGGCGAGGCGCTGCTGCCGCTGGCCCGGCGGATCCTGGCCGACGCGGACACCGCCCGGCACGAGGTGCAGGAGGTGGCGCAGCTGCGCAGCGGCCGGGTGCGGCTGGGCGCCACGCCCAGCCTGTGCACGGGCCTGCTCCCGGACGTGCTGCGCGCCTTCCACGACCGCTACCCGGGCGTACGGCTGCTGGTCGAGGAGAGCGGCTCGCACGACCTGGTGCGGGAGCTGGCCCGCGGCGCGCTGGACCTCGCCCTGGTCGTGCTGCCGCTGCCGACGCCCTCCCCCGCGCTGACCACGGTGGAGCTGCTGCGCGAGGACCTGGTGGTGGTCTCCTCCCCGGACGCCCCGCACCCGGGCCGGGGGCGGCACGCCGTGCGCGTCGCCGACCTGGAGGGCGAGCGCCTGGTGATGTTCCGCCACGGCTACGACCTGCGGGAGCTGACCGTGGCCGCCTGCCGGGCGGAGGGGTTCGAGCCGGAGTTCGCGGTGGAGGGCGGCGAGATGGACGCGGTGCTGGGCTTCGTGCGGGCGGGACTGGGCGTGGCGGTGGTGCCGCGCATGGTGGCCGCCCGCTCCGGCCTGGGCCTGCGGGTGACCCCGCTGGCCCGCCCGGGCCTGCACCGGACGATCGCCCTGGCCCATCGCAGCGACGTGGCGCCGCCCCGGGCGGCACGGGAACTGCAGCGGATGCTGCTGGAGCGGTGACACCGGGCGCCGGTGCCGCCGGAACCGGACCCAGGTGGCCTAGGGGACGTCCGGCGGCACGGGGGTGCCCTGGTGGTAGTACATGCGCCAGCCCGTCTCCCCGTCGCGCTTGCGCCACAGGGAGCTGCGGCGGGCGTGGCGGCCCTCGAAGCGGGTCTCGTAGGTGAGGTGCACCAGGCCGGGCGCGAGGAGGACGCCGGTGATGTCCGACGGTTCGTGGACCGCGCCGTCCGCCGCGCTGCCCGGGTGGCCGGCCAGGCCGGCGATCGTCTCCTCGTAGGTGTAGCGGCGGCCGGAGGCGCCCACCTCGGTGAACCCGGGGTCCAGCAGGCGCGTCGTCTCGGCGCGGGAGGAGCGCACGGCCGGGTCCAGGAGCCGCAGTTCCCCCTCGATCGCCGCCCGGACCGCCTCCGTCTCCTCGTCGGTCACCTCTCGCACCTCATCCCGTCGCGTCCACCAGGGCCAGCTTGTGCAGCCGCTCCGGCGGGCCCGGGCGGGCGTAGTACCAGCCCTGGGCCGTGTCGCAGCCGAGGACGCGGAGCTGTTCGGCCTGGGCGCCGGTCTCCACGCCCTCCACGGTGACCGCGAGGTCGAGGCTGTGGGCGAGCGAGACGATCCCCTCGACGATCTTGAGGTCGACGGGGTCGACGGGGAACTGCTGCATGCTCTGGGTGAAGGAGCGGTCCAGCTTGAGGACGCTCACCGGGAGGCGGCGCAGGTTGGCGAGGTTGGAGTAGCCGGTGCCGAAGTCGTCGAGGGCGATGTCGACGCCCATCTCGGCGAGCCGGCGCAGCGGCTTCAGCAGGTCGTCGTCGGCGCCGATGAGCGCGGACTCGGTGACCTCCAGGCACAGCGCGTCGGGGGTGACGCCGGTGCGCTCCAGGATCTCGACGGTGTCCTGCACGAGGCCCGGGTGGGTGAGCTGGCAGGGCGACAGGTTCACGTTGATGCGCAGCGGGCCGAGCGCGTCACCGCCGTGGGCGTCCCGCCACTCGCGGGCCTGGCGCACCGACTGCTCCAGCACCCAGCGGCCCAGCGGCACGATCAGCCCGGTGTGCTCGGCGAGCGGGATGAAGCGGTCCGGGGAGAGCACCCCGTGCTGCGGGTGGAGCCAGCGCACCAGCGCCTCGGCGCCCCGGACGCTGCCGTCGCCGAGGTGCACCAGGGGCTGGTACTCGATGAAGAACTCGCCCCGGTCCAGGGCCGTGGGCAGTGCCGTGGTGAGGCCGTGCCGGGTGATGGCGCGGGCGTCGGCCTCCGGGTCGGCGAGCTCGAACCGGTTGCCGCCCGCCGCCTTGGCCCGGTACATCGTGATGTCGGCGCTGCGCAGCACCTCCGCCGCGCTGCGCTCCCCCGCCGGTCCCTCGACGATGCCGATGCTGCCCCGCACGGTCAGCTCCCGCCCGTCGACGCTGATCGGGGCGAGGAGCGCGTTCATGATGCGGCCGGCCAGCTCGTCGACGGTGCGGCGGGTGTCGGGGCCGGTGGTGAGCGCCACGAACTCGTCGCCGCCGAGCCGGGCCACCATCTCGCCGGGCGCGGTGGCGCAGGACTGGAGCCGGTCGGCGACCTCGACGAGCAGCCGGTCGCCGGCCGCGTGCCCGAGGCTGTCGTTGACGGTCTTGAAGCCGTCCAGGTCGAGGTAGCAGAGCCCGAACCGCTGTCCGGGGCCGGCCGCGAGGGCCTTCTCCAGGCGCTCGAAGAAGAAGGTGCGGTTGGGCAGCCCGGTGAGCGCGTCGTGGGTGGCCTCGTAGCGGAGCCGGAGGTTGAGCAGCCGCCGCTCGGTGGTGTCCTCCATGAGGGCGAGCTGGTACTGCGGTGCGCCGTCGGCGTCGCGCAGCAGGGAGACCGTGAGGTTGGTCCACAGGACCGTTCCGTCAGGGCGGTAGAAGGCCTTCTCGAGGTGGTAGTGCTCGCGCTCGCCGCTCACCAGTTCCTCGTAGAGCCGCCAGGTCTGCGGGGCGTCGTCGGGGTGCGTCCAGTCCTTGACGTTGCGGCCCGGCAGGGCCTGCCCGGTCAGGCCGAACATGCGCCGCAGCGCGCCGTTGACCTGGAGGATGTTGCCCTCGAGGTCGGCGATGCCGATCCCTATCGCCGCGCCTTCGAAGACCGCGCGGAAGCGGGTCTCGGTGGCGTGCAGGGCCTGCGCCACCACGCCCTGCGCCTCCAGCGCGGCCTTGGCGACGGCCTCCTGCTCGGCCAGCGTCCGCTCGCGCAGTGCCTCCGCGAAACCGGCCGCCATGGCGTGCTGGAGCCGCGCGCTGCGCGCCCCGAGGGTCTCGCGGTCGCCGTCGCCGCCGCAGTAGAGGACGAGGTAGGCGTCGACGCAGTCCAGGGTGCGGCTGAGCGCCTCGGGGTCCGTGCAGTGCGCCTCGACCAGCGCCGCGCCGGCCGCCCGGCCCGCCTCCGCGTCGAAGGATCTCGCGCGCAGCGCCTCACTCAGCCGCCGGGCCACCGGGAGCAGCCGCTCCTCGAACTCGGGGCGGGTGGCGGCGGTCGAGGTCACCGGGTACACGGCCCGGCTCCAGATCGTCGCGAACCGGCGCAGTCTGTCCTCCGGCCCGTCCGGCTCCGCGCTCACGCCGCACGCCCCACGCCCGCGAGGCCGGAGAAGGCGTAGGGATCCTCGTCCTCCGGCGCGGTGTCGGGACGCCATCGCGGCATCGGCACCAGTCCGGGTTCCACCATGTCGTACCCCTCGAAGAACCGCGCGATCTCGTCGCGCGTGCGCATGATCAGCGGGTTGCGCGTGTCTCGGTACACGTCGACCGCCCCCTCGGCCCGCTCCGGCGGCAACGGGATCCCCTCGTACGCCGCGTGGGTGAGCACCAGCAGGCTCCCGGGTGCCAGGGCCTCGCGCAGTTCGGCCACCGCCCCGTACGGGTCGTCCGCTTCTTCCACGAAGTGAAGTATGGCAACGAGCAGCAGCGCCACCGGCCGATTCAGGTCGATCAGCCGGCCGACTTCGTCACTGCCGAGGATCTCCCGCGGCGTGCGGAGGTCGGCGGCGAGGATGTCCGCGCGGCCGTTGCCCTCCAGCACCGCTTTGCTGTGCGCGACCGCCACCGGGTCGTGGTCCACGTACATCACCCGGGCCTCGGGGTCGGCCGCCTGGGCCACCTCGTGCACATTCCCGAACGTGGGGATGCCGGAGCCGATGTCGAGGAACTGGGTGACGCCCTCGGCGACGGCGAACCGCACCGCCCGCCGCATGAACGCCCGGTTCGCCTGCATGATCTTGGGCAGTCCCGGCATGAACTCCATGGCCCTGCGGGCGGCTTCCCGGTCGACCTCGAAGTTGTGCGAACCGCCCAGGTAGTAGTCGTACATCCGGGAGACGCTGGGCACCGTGACGTCGATGCTCCGTGGGGCCCAGACGGGACGCTCCATGTACCTCTCCAAGGCGTAGGCGATCCGTTGTTCGAGCAGAGGCTACTGATCGCCCGCCAACAGGGCGACCCCAAACGGAAATTGACCATCCGTTCCCGGTCACTGCCTCTGGCACGTGCCCACTTTGCGGGTGCACAGGATCGTCACGTGATGTGATCACGTCACTCCGAAGGGTTCCGGCGCGCGGAGGAACCGAAGGAAAACAGTCCGCCCCTCCGCGGGCTCGCGGAGGGGCGGACACGGGGCCGGCCGCGCCGGGACGGGCACCCTGGGGAGGTCGTCACTTCTCCGGCGCGCCGACCGGCTTCCCGTCGGGCCGTACGGCGTACCAGGTGCCGCCGACGCCCTGACCGTTGGTGTCGCCGGGGGCCTCGTCGCCGGCGAAGATGTAGAGGGGCCAGCAGTTGATCGTCTGCTGGTCGGCGCCGTCGGGCCGGGTGAAGGTCATGTAGCCCTTCTTCTGGATGCCCTCGGTGTCGGCGAAGTCGACCGGCGGGACGATCGGCCACTTCTCCACGCAGTCACCGGTGCAGGCCGAGACGGGCTCCGGCCACGCCTCGTCCTTCATGAAGCGGTAGACCGTCATGCCGTTCCCGTCGACCACGATCTCGCCGAGCTCGGGGTCCTGCCGGGTGGAGAGCCCAGCCTGCTCGGCCGCCTGCGCCTTCTTGCCCTCCGGGGTGAACGCGAACCACTTGCCGCCCACACCCTGGCCCTTGACGTCACCGGCGTTGACGTCCTTGACGTACCGGTACGCCGGCCAGCCGTCCACGGTGAGCTGCTTGGTGCCGTCGGCCCGGGTGATCTCGCCGAGCAGCGCCTTGTCGATGCCCTCGCCCGCCGAGGCGTCGTCCGCGGGCACCGGCGGCCAGGTCTTCGCGCAGTCCCCGTCGCAGTTGGACTTCGGCGGGTTCGCGGAGTCCTGGTCGAACCGGTACAGCGTGAGCCCCAGTTCGTCGGTCACCACCTTGCCGAGCTCGGCGTCGGTGGCCACGTTCAGCCGGCCCGCCGTGTCGGCCGGCCGGTCCGGGGCCGGGGAGGTCCGGCCCGCCTGCGCGCCGCTGCCGACGCCGCCGAGGTCGCCCGGCGCCGTGATCCCCACGTTCTGGCTGGAGGGCGGCTGGGTGTCCTGACCGCACGCCGTCGTCAGGGTCAGCACCGCCGCGGCGCTCACCACCAGTGAGGCGGTCCGCCAGGAGGTCTTCATCGTCAACTCCAGATGATCGCAGAGGTGGTGCAGCGCCCTGCCGCGCCGCCGCTCGACGAGGGGTACGCACGACGGCACAGGTTGTGTTCAACGGCAGCCCGTTTTTCTTTTCTTAACTCCTTCGGGGCAATCCTCGGGCTTTCGCGCGTGTCCCGGCCCCGGACGACTCATGATCTTCGTCGTGCACGCACTCGTACCGACCCAAACCCGTACCGGGGTACGCGCGTTGACCGTGGTCACGCTGCTCTGGGCGCTGGCGGGCGCACCCGGCCAGGCGGCGGCCGACGCCTGCGCGTACGCCTCGACGGGGCCGGGCGGCACGGAGGCGGTGGCGATCGCGGGCTCCGTCGACTGGGACGTCCCGCCCTGTATCCCGCCTCCCCCGCCACCGCCACCCACCCCCACGCCGACCCCCACCCCGACCCCCACCCCGACACCGACTCCCCCGCCACCACCGCCACCGCCACCGCCCTCGCCTCCGCCGCCGAAGCCCGCTCCCACCGCGCGGCCCGCCCCGCCGCCCGCGGCGCGTCCCACACCGCCGCCGCCCCGGCCGACGCCCACCGTCCGGCCGCGCCCGACGGTCCGCCCCGCACCGCCGCCTCCGGCGCCGAAGCCGTCCGTGACCCCGAGTCCCCGTCCGACCGTGCGGACCGTCACCTACCCGCGCCACCGCGCGACCGAGGTGCGGAGGCCGGCCCGGAGCACCACGTCCCCGCTCGTCTTCGTCCTGCTCATCATCACCCCGGCGGTGGTCGCCGTGGCCGCGCTCCGCCCGCGCTGACGACCGCCCCTCTCTCCCTGGAGGCACCTCTTGCCGGAATGGCTTGTTCTCACCCTCGCCATGCTCGCCGCCTGTGCCGTCGTGGTGATCATCACCCTTCTCCGGCACCGGAGGGCGGCCGAGGACGAGGACCCCAGCGAGACCCCGGACGTCATCGAGTACATGACGATGTGGATCGGCGTGGTGTACGCCATCGTCCTGGGCCTCGCCATCGCCGGCGTCTGGGAGGGCCGCAGCGCCGCCCAGGAGAACGTCCGGGCCGAGGCGGTCGCCCTGCACGAGATCTCCGAGCGGGTACGGGTCTATCCCGCCGAGATCCGCGACCGGATCCGTGACGATGTCAACGCCTATGTCGGACACGTCGTCACCACCGAGTGGCGCACCATGGCCGACCACGACCGGCTGACCGACGAGGGCACCGCACTGCTCGACCGGCTGCGCCACCACGTGACGGACTACGAACCGCGCGACGACTTCGAGGCGCAGGCCTACCAGCCGCTGGTGGACCAGGTGGCCGCCGCCGACCAGGCGCGCAGCGCCCGCGCGGAGTCGACCGGGGCGACCATGCCGGGCGTGGTGTGGTTCGGCCTGGTGACGGGCGCCGTCATCACCATCGGCATGATCTTCGCCCTGCAGATCCGGCGCACCCGCCGCGAACTGATCCTCGCCGGACTCTTCTCGGCGCTCATCGCCTTCCTGCTGTTCCTGATCTGGGACTTCGACGCCCCCTACAGCCGGGGCCTCGCCGCGACGGCGGAGCCGTTCCTGCGGCTCTTCCCGGAGGCCGGGAGCTAGCGGAACGCCGCTCCCGGCCCGAACCGCCGTGCGCGCACGACCGCGCCCCGGACACCGTCAGGGGCCGGGGCGCGGTCCTCGAGCGCGTGCGGAACGGGGGACCGAGGGGGACAGCGGCTCAGATCCGCTTCTCGGCGCGACGGCGCATCCAGAAGACGCCGCTGCCGACGACCGCGGCGGCCACCAGCGACCCGCCGATCGCCATGTCGGCGGGGGTGGCGCCGGTGGTGCTGCTGCCGCCGATGCCGCCGCGGACACCGCCGATGACGGTGAAGGCGGCCGGGCGGGTCAGGCTGCGGCCGGAGCAGTGGACGGTGATGTCGTAGGAACCGGGGCGGGCGTCGTTGTTGATGGTGGCGGTGCCCTTGGCGGTGTCGTTGGCACCGTGGACGGGCGTCAGATGCGTCCGCTGGAAGGCGTTCGAGGTGGCCGTGCCGCCGTTGGGGCAGCCGTCGACGGTGATGGTGAGCTGGCCGCCGCGGGCGATGACGCTGGGCAGGGCGACGATGTTGGACGGGTTGGGAACCCGCCCGCCGTCCGCGACGGCCGCCGGGGCGGCGACCCCGAGGACGGCGACCGCGGCGCCGGCGGCCGCAAGGGCACGTGTGTTGCGCATGTGTTCCTCCGCGGGAGACGCCCCGGGTCCCGTCCCCGGTCCGATCGGCGAGAAAGCGCCTCCCGGATAGACCCTCAGATGCCTTGCGCCGCCGCGCATTTCGGGAGTGGTCCGTACGGTTGAGGGCCGCGCCCGGCCCGGCCGTGCGGGCGGGGCCATCGCCGCAGGTCACGGACCGTCAGAGGATCTTCGTCCGGGATCACCCCGGATGGCGCACCCCGCCCGTCCGGAGGCCACCCGTTCGCCGCCGTCCCGTCGCCGGAGGCGCACCCTCCGCTTAGCGTTCACGTCATGCGCGAGTGACACGGCGACGGCCGTGTCGAGAGGGGAAGGCGAATGTC
Source organism: Streptomyces sp. NPDC096105 (assembly GCF_044763335.1). Lineage (NCBI taxonomy): Bacteria > Bacillati > Actinomycetota > Actinomycetes > Kitasatosporales > Streptomycetaceae > Streptomyces > Streptomyces sp. NPDC096105. The sequence goes on along the minus strand of NZ_JBIWGC010000011.1, from coordinate 47,853 downwards.
TGCTTTCGAGCCGGCCGAAGCCGAAGAGGAGGCACGTCCGAGGAGGCGCGCTCCGTGGGGCGTGATAGCGCTGGTCCTGCTCACCGGTCTCGCGCTGCTCCGCAACGGCTCCGGGGAGTTCGACGTGGGCCCGCCGCAGCCGGCCGGCGCGGCCGCCGCGGACAGCGCGACCCCCGGCGTCACCGTCGGCGCGCTGCCGCCGCTGCCGTACGCGGTGCCGGGCCGGGTGCGGATCGCGGCGATACAGGTGGACGCGCCGATCGTGCCGGTGGGCCTGGACGCGGAGGGCTGGGTGGACGCGCCGCCGCCCGAGGACCCGAACCTGGCGGGCTGGTTCACCGGCGCGGTCACGCCGGGCGAGAAGGGCACGGCGGTCGTCGTCGGACACGTGGACAACGCGCAGGGCCCGGCCGTGTTCTACGGGCTGGGCGCGCTGAAGAAGGGCAACCGGGTCGAGATCGCCCGGGGCGACGGCAAGACGGCCGTGTTCGAGATCTACGGCGTGGAGGTCTTCTCCAAGAACGACTTCCCCGGCGACCGGGTGTACGCGTCCAAGGGCACCGCGGAGCTGCGGGTCATCACCTGCGGCGGCGGCTTCACCCAGCAGGACGGCTACGACGGCAACGTGGTCGCCTTCGCCCGCCTGGCCGAGGTCCGCTGAGCGCGGGTCCCCGCCCGGGGCGGACGGGGGCCTCTCAGGGGTTCTCAGAGGTACTCACGGCGGGGCACGGTGACGTGGTAGCCGGAGTCCAGCAGGTGCGGCAGATAGGAGCGCAGGGCCTTCACGCTCTGCGAGCGGTCGCCCCCGGCGTCGTGCGAGAGCACCACGACGCCGGGGGCGGCGCCGTCCTCGACCCGGCCGACGATGGTGCGGGTGCCGGGCTCGGTCCAGTCGAGGGTGTCGACGGTCCAGGCCAGGGGCTCCATGCCCAGTTCCGCGCCGAGCTGGAAGGCGGCGCGGTTCCAGGCGCCGTAGGGGGCGCGGAACCACTCCGGACGGGCGCCGTAGTGCTCCTCCACGACGTCGCTGGTGCGTTCCATCTCGGAGCGGATGCGGGCACGGCGCAGGCCGGTGAGCAGGGGGTGGGACCAGGTGTGGTTGCCGACCACGTGTCCCTCGTCGGCCATGCGGGCCAGCAGGTCCGGGTGGTAGGCCGCCATCTCGCCGCACACGAAGAACATCGCGCGCACCTCGTGGCGGGCCAGGGTGTCGAGGATGTCGGGGGTGTAACGGGGGTCGGGTCCGTCGTCGAAGCTGAGCACGATGGTGCGGCCGTTCTCGGGCACCTTCAGCAGCGGCTCCTTGCGCACCGGGGTCCTGCCGGGCGCGGCGCGCGGGGGGCCGTAGCCGGTCAGGGGCCTCAGACGGTACTCGGAGGGCCTGAGCGGGCGGCGGGCCGCGGGCGCTCCGGCGACGGGCGGCGACGCCGGAGCGCCACGGCCCACGGCCCCCGGCACGAGCGCCGCGGCCACGCCTGCCGCGCCCAGCGCGGCGGCACCGGCGAACAAGGCCCTGCGCCGGGTGAGCGAGTGATCCTTCTGCATGACTCATCAGTCGCCCCGCGGAGGTCCGGCGCAGCTCCGCGACACCGGTGCGGCGGCACGATTTCACCTGGTCGGCGCAGCATACGGCGGAGTTCCGCGGGGACCGCACGTCCGGCCGGGGGACGCTCCGACGGCCTCGCGGCCGTGACGGAACAGCGGTCCCGTCGGTTCGGGCGGGGCACGGACGGCCCGAAGGTGATCGGGGCCGGGGGACGGTTCCGACTCGTCACTGCGCGCGGCGGCGTACGCCTCGGACCTGGCGCGGCGTCAGGGCGCGCTGCCCGCCCTCGTGTACGTGCAGCCGGTGCCGGGGCCGGGGCGGCCGAGCCGAGCGACATCGGCATGCCGCCGGCGTTCGTGGTGGTGTGCACGGCGGTGACCGTGCTGCGCCACCGGCGGCCGGGGCTGCCGTGCGCCTTCCGTACGCCGCGGATGCCGGTGGTGCCGGCGGGGGGTGTGGCGCCCCCGGCCCGGCTGATCACGTTCCTGCGGTGACGGACCGGGCGCGGTTCGCCGTGTGGTGCGCGGTCGGCCTGGTCGCCTCCTCCGGTTACCGGTTACCGGTGACGGCGCGGGGTCAGAGGGTCTCCAGGAAGTCGGACAGGACGCGGACGAACGCGTCGGGGCGTTCCATGGCCGAGTAGTGGCCGGTGCCGTCGACGGTGGCGGTCCGGCCTCCGGGGACCGCGCCGGCCAGCCGCTCGGCGGCGGCGTGCAGATCGGCCGGCTCCAGGGAGCCGTTGACGGCGAGCAGCGGGACGCGGATCTCGCCGGCCCGGTCGAAGGAGCCGGTCACCCGGACCAGCCAGTCCTTCTCGTCAGGGCTGTGCTTGGACAGCGTGTGCAGGGCCATCTTGCGGACGCGGCGCAGGATGTCCGGGTCGATGTCGCCCGCCGTACGGTCCGGGCCGGGCACGAGCCGCAGGAAGGCGTCGAGCCAGGCGCTGACGTCGCCGGCCGTCAGCGCCCGGTCGATCGTGTCCTGAAGCTCGCGGTGCCAGGGGTCGGTGTAGCGGAAGTCACCGGTCACGGCCCCGGCGGTGACCACCGCGCGGACCACGTCGGGGTGTTCGAGCACGGTGTCGGTGGCGATCACGCCGCCCATGGAGAGACCCACGAGAACCGCGGGTCCGGCGTCGAGGTGGCGCAGCAGCGCGGCCAGGTCGTCGGCCCAGCGGAACGGCTCGGTGGCGTTGGCGGAGAAGCCGTGGCCGCGCGTGTCGGGGGCGATCACCCGGTACCGCCGGGCGAGGACGGGCACGTGGTCGTCCCAGACGCGGTGGTCGAGGAAGCCGGAGTGGAGCAGGACGACGAGGTCGCCGGAGCCGGTGTCGCGGTAGGCGAGGTCGCCGTCGGCGGACGGGAGGAAGCGGAGATCCGAAGCACCATTCATGACAACTAGGGTGTCATTTTGCTGCCACTTTGACAACCCGGATGTCATGATGGACGGGTGACGGACCACGACACCCCCCTCCCCCCGGACGAGCTCGGCCGTCGCCTCACCGAGGTGTACGACCTGGTCGGCCCCCTGTACCGGCGCGCCCAGCGCAGCGTCGAGCACGGCCTGACGGACGGTGAACTGTCCCTGGGCGTGCGCGCCGTGCTGACCCTGCTGCACCGCAACGGACCCATGACGGTGCCGCAGATGGGCCGGGCACAGGCGATCAGCCGCCAGTTCGTGCAGCGCATGGTGAACGACGCGGCTGCCCGGGGCCTGGTGGAGAGCATCCCCAACCCGGCCCACCGCCGCTCCTCGCTGATCCGCCTGACCGAGCGGGGCGCCTCGGCGATCGGCGAGGTGCTGGACCGGGAGCACGCGCTGCTGCGGGAGACCGGCGGCAGGCTGACGGACGCCGAGGTGACGGCGTGTCTGCGCGTGCTGGGTGAGATGCTCAAGGCGCTGGACCACGTCGACGACGACTGACGGTTCCGCCGGGGTCCCGACCGTCGGCCGTTCGGGACCACCCCCGGCGACGCCTCGGTGACGCCGGTCCGCGACCGCACCCGCTTCGGCGGCCGTCACACCGCCACGGCCCGGTGGGCGGCGTCCCGGCCGGCACGGTCGCCGCCCGGTTCCGCCGCGGGCGCGGGCCGGCCGAGCCGGCCGACGCGACCGGTACGGACGCCCTCGCCCTCAGCTCTCGCCCTCAGCCCTCCCCGCCCGCCATCACGAGCCCGTCCTTCGCCGCGCCCCGGCTGAACACCACGTCGCGGATGCGGTCGCGCACGGCGTGCAGTTCGGCTCCCTGGGCCAGGGCCTGGTCGAGGTCGAGGACCCGGCCGGCGTCGACGTCGTAGAACTGGGGGACGAACTCGGCGCGGGTGACCTCCCAGCGGCCGCCGGGGCGGGACGGCGGGGAGAAGGTGAAGCGGCCGACGGTGGACTGGTTGCCGCGCGGGTCCGTGCCCCCCTCCGGGCCGGTCGTCGCGCCGGCGATCTGGTCGCCCATGCCGTAGACGACCCAGGTGCCGTTGACCTTCTCGTACGCCTGCGGGACGTGGGCGTGGGCGCCGAGGATCAGGTCGATGTCCGGGCGGCCGCCACTCCTTGAGGCGGTGAGGGAGCGCGCGAGGGAGAGCTGGAGGTCGTCGGGTTCGTCCTGCCACTCGGTGCCCCAGTGCAGGGAGACGACCACGACATCGGCCCCGGCCCCGCGGGCGGCGCGGGCGTCGGCGACGATCCGCTCCTCGTCGATCAGGTTCACGGCCCACGCCCGGTCCGGCGGCAGCGGATGCCCGTGGATGCCGAAGGTGTAGGCGAGGTGCGCCACCCGCGCCGCCCCCGCCTTCAGCAGCGTCGGCGTGGCGGCCTCCTGGGCGGAGCGGGCCGAGCCGGCGTGGCGCACTCCCGCCCGGTCGAGGGCGTCCAGGGTGCGGCGGATTCCGGCCTCGCCGTCGTCCAGGGTGTGGTCGGAGGCGGTGGAGCAGCCGTCGTAGCCGGTGGCGGCGAGGCCGGCGGCCACGTCCGGCGGTGACGTGAGGAGGGGGTGGCCGCTGTAGTCGCCGTCCGCGCCGTGGACGGTCTCCATGTGACACAGCGCCAGGTCCGCGCGGGCGACGACGGGCCGGATGCCGGAGAGCATCGGCCGGAAGTCGTGTCCGCTGCCGCCGGCGTCGTACCGGGCGCGTTCGACGACCGAGGCGTGGGGCAGCACATCACCCGACGCGACCAGGGTGAAGCCGCGCTGGGCCGTCGCCGAGGGAGCCGGACGTCCCTGTGCCGGCGGCTCGTGGCCGCGTGCCTGGCAGGCGGCGCCCGCGGCGAGGACGGCGGTCAGGACGAGGGCCAGCTGTCTGCTGCGTGCGATCATCACGTCACCCCGCTGTGGTCATATTTATGGATGAACAGGTAAGAATCCTCCTCTCGTCGCGTGGCGCTCCGACACGCCCTTTAGGCCGTCCGGCGTGCGAGAACGGCCGTCTCGACCGTTCGTCGAACCGTTCGTCGACGCGATCGACCGTCCGTCGCACACTCCTGTGCGCGCCCTGTCCCCCGGCGGCGGCGTGCGTTGCCATACGGCCATGACGGCCGGAATGACACTCACGAACGGGACCACCGCCGAGCACGAGCTCGCCGCACTCCAGCGGGAGCACGGCCGGCCCCTCTTCGCGTTGCTGCTCCGGCTCTGCGACGGGGACCGGCAGCGCGCGGAGGACCTGGTCCAGGAGACGCTGGTACGCGCCTGGCAGCACCCCGAGGCCCTGCGCGCCGAGAACTTCGACTCCGTACGCCCCTGGCTGCTGACCGTGGCGCGGCGGCTCGCCATCGACGCGCGCCGTGCCCGGCAGGCGCGTCCCGCCGAGGTCGGCGACGCCGTGCTGGAGAACGCCCGGGTGATCTCCGATCACGCGGAACGGGCCGCCGCGATGCTCGACGTCCGGGAGGCTGTGAAGACTCTCACTCCCGAGCACCGTGAGGTCCTGGTGCTCGTGTACTTCCAGGGGGCGAGTGTGGCGGAAGCGGCGACGGCCCTCGGGATCCCGCCCGGTACGGTGAAGTCCCGCGCGTACTACGCGCTGCGCGCCCTGCGCCGGGTGCTTCCGGGCTACGCCTCCGACATGCGGTGAAACCAGCCGCCGGGTCAAACCTCCGTAAAGCGCCTTGCCGTGGAACCCGGTTGGGGATCGGCTGTCCTCATCCGTGTTCCGGACCGGGGACCCGGGCTCGGGCGACGCGCACGCACCGGAGGAGGCAGGAAGGGATGCTGCACAGAGGTCGAGAGAACGCGGAGGGCGACGGCCGGCCGGACGTCCCCATGGCCTGGTTCTACGCCGAGTACATCGCGGACGAGCTGCTGCGCACCGGCGACCTCATGCCGCCGACGTCCGTGGAGTTCCGGGCGGGCCGGGACGCGCTGGCGCTGACCGTGTTCCTGTCCGACACCGACGGCGAGCTGTCCGGCATCCGGGTCATCACCCAGCTGGAGACCTGGCTGTCGCTGACCGCCTACGACCAGCCGTGGCAGGAGTGGGTGCAAGGCCGCCTGGACGACCTGGCCGCGGACGCCGCCGCGTCCGGCCGGGGCGCGCCGGGCCCGGACCTGGAGCTGGCGGTGGAGGCCTGGCGCTGGCTGCGGGAGACGGAGCTGCTGGCCCCGGATCTGAACGCGGTGCCCGGCGGCGGGGCGGCCGGGGAGGACGAGGGGCCGAAGGTGTGGACGCCGGCGTGGCAGCTCGGACTGCCGCTCGGACACCTCGCCATCCACCTCTTCTAGGAGCCGCGCCGGCCCGGTTCGCGGCCCGCGGGAGATCCGGCCGGTCCGCGGGCCGCGGGAGATCCGGCCGGTCCGCGGGCCGCGGGTCTCCGAACGCGTAGGTCACGATTCGGTGCGTGGCTGAGTCATCCGGCTGCCTGGTGCGTACCGGTGGGAGCAAGGAGCAACCCCACCCGCACCCGACGGCACGAGGATTCGGCATGAGGTCCCTGGAGAGGCATCGCGACGTCGGCGCCTACGCGCTCGGCGTGCTGGACGAGGCGGAGGCGTTCCGCTTCGAGGACCACCTCATGGAGTGTCCCCGCTGCGCCGTCCAGGTGACCGAGTTCGGCCCCGCGACACGCCAGTTGATGCTCTACCGGAGCGCGACCCCGCGCATGGTCCACCCGATGGCGCGGCCCTCGCCGCGGATGCTGGACCGCCTGCTCGCGCAGGTGTCGCTCCGACGGCGCGCCGGGCGGCGGACGCTGCTGGCGCTGGCCGCCTCGGTGGTGCTGGCGGTGTCCGCGCCGGCGGTCACGGTGGTGGCGCGGGGCGACGACGGGCCCCGCCCGCTGACCGTGGAGGCGACCGGCGAGCGCTCCGGGGTGTGGGCCGAGGTGGAGGTCGAGGACCGCGAGTGGGGCAGCAGCGTGGAGCTGCGGGTCAAGGACGCCGCGGGGCCGCGCGAGTGCGTCCTGGTGGGGATCGGCCGCGACGGCTCCGAGGACGTCCTGACCAGCTGGGCCGTGCCCCGTCACGACGCCCGCCCGAACACCGTGCCGGGCGGCTCCGCGCTGCGCTCCGGCGACATCGAACGCTACGAGGTGCGCTCCACGGAGGGCGAGACGCTGGTGGTGCTGCGGCCCGGATGACCCGGGCATTCTGAGCGCGCCGGACGGGTGACGAGGTACGGGCCGCCGTCCGTGGCCAGGGCGAGGAACGCGCCGTACCGGCGGGCAGCGGTGACCTCGCGGCCCTCCACGGCGGTGAGCGGCGGGTCGCAGGTCTTCAGGACGCCGGTCGCCACGGGCAGCGTCCGGACGGTCCCGTGGCCGGTCAGGTGTGCGGCGAGGAAGTCCCTGAGCGCCTCGCCCCGGGGAGTTCCGGCATGCGCCAGGGGTGCCGCCGGCGGCCCGCGGCCTCAGCCCGTGCCGGGCCTGCGCTCGGCCCGCACCGGGTCCTTCGCCACCACGAACTCGCTCCACACGCACTTGCCGCCGCCGCGCGCCTCCACCCCCCACAGGTCGGTGAGCGTCTCCACCAGCAGCAGGCCCCGGCCGGAGACGCCCGCCTCGCCCGCCTCCCTGCGGCGCGGCAGCGCGCTGGAGGAGTCCTCGACCTCCACCCGCAGCCGCCGTTCGGCGCCGTCGAGCACCCGGAGCGTGACCTGCGCGGCCCCCTCGGTGTGCATCAGCACGTTGGTGATCACCTCGTCGGCGACCAGTTCGATCTCGTCGGCCCGGTCGCGGGCGCCCCACGCGACGGCCGCGGTGCGGATCATGCGCCGGGTGTCGGAGAGCGCCTCCGGGTCGCCGGGCGGCACCAGCTGCTTGAGCCGGCCGCCGGAGCGCGGCCCCTCCGGTTCGCGGCGGCGCAGCAGGAGCAGCGCCACGTCGTCGTCGCCTCCGCGCTCCTCGGCCACGTCGATCAGCCGGTCGGCGAGGTCGCGTACGTCGTCGGGGCCGGCGGCGATCAGCGCGGCGAGGGTCTCCACGCCGTCGTCGAGGTCCGCGCCGGGCTGTTCGACCAGGCCGTCGGTGCACAGCACCAGGGTGTCGCCCGGCTCCAGCTCTATCGTCCCGACCGGGTAGTCGAGCCCGCCGAACTCGGCGGACAGGCCGAGCGGCAGCCCGCCGGGGACGGGCACCCGGCGGCAGGAGCCGTCGGCGCGGCGCACCATCGGATCGATGTGCCCGGCGCGGACCACCTGGATGACGCCGGTGGACAGGTCGACCTCGGCGTACAGGCAGGTCGCGGAGCGGTCGGTGTCGAGTTCGTGCAGGAAGACGGAGGCACGGGCCATCACGGTGGCCGGCGTGTGCCCCTCGGCGGCGTAGGCGCGCAGCACGATGCGGAGCTGACCCATGACGGCGGCGGCGTGCGTGTCATGGCCCTGGACGTCCCCGATGACGGCGCCGACCCGGCTGCCGCCGGTGGGGCTGCCGCCGGGCAACGGGATCAGGTCGTACCAGTCGCCGCCGATGTCCCGGCCGAAGGCGCCGCCGAAGGAGGCGGCGCGGTAACGGACCGCGAGGTCGGCGCCGGGCACACTGGGGATGGTGCGGGGCAGCATCGCCTGCTGGAGCCCTTGGGCGAGGTCCATCTCCTGCTCGTAGAACATCGCGCGCTGCAGGCTCTGGGAGATGCTGCTGCCGAGCGCGACGAGGATGTTGCGTTCCTCGGCGGAGAAGCCGCGCCGGTCGCTGTAGAGCAGGCCCATCGCGCCGATGGGGCGGGCCTGCGCGATGAGCGGCAGATAAGCGGCCGAGGTGATGTTCAGGCCGGTGATGCCCCGCCACAGCTCCGGGTAGTGCTCGGCGAACTCCTCCGGGGACTCGATGAAGCGCGGGCTGAGGGTGCGCACCGCCTCGCTCATCGGGTACGGCTCGTCGATCCGGGTGAGTTCGGTGCCGGGGACGAAGCTGCCCGCGGGGCCTTCCGCGATGAGCCGGATGCGCCCGGCCTCGACCAGTCCCATCACCAGGCTGGTCGCGCCCAGATGGGTGAGGCCGTGGGTGTCCTTGAGGACGTCGATGACGTCCTGCACGGTCCGGGCGTGGGCGAGCGCGGCGGTGGTCAGCTGGACCACGTTGGTCTGCCGGCGGCGCAGGGCCTCCTGGAGGGCCTGGTCGCGCCGGTCGCCGCTGTCGCGCAGCTCCTGGGTGGCGTCGCGGACGATGCCGATGATGCGGTGGGGCCGGCCGGCCGGGTCCCGCCGGATGTAGCCCTGGGTGTGGGTCCAGCGCAGGGAGCCGTCGCGGCGGCGGAGGCGGAAGTAGGCGCCGTAGTTCTCCTCGCCGCTGTTGAGCGCGCGGGCCACGACGGCGTCGAGCCGCCGCGCCTCCGCGGGCGGGACGCGGCCGGCGAGGGTCTCCGGGCGGTCGTCGTACTCGTCGGGGCGCACGTCGAAGATCTCGTGCGCCTGGGCGTCCATCTGCATCACCCCGGCGTCCAGGTCCCAGTCGAAACTGCCCATGCGGTTGAGCGCCAGGATCGGATCCGGGTGTTCCGGCCAGTCGTCCGGGAGTGACAGGGGGCTCGCTCCCCGATCAGCCATGGGGCCACCTTGCCAGGATTCGGGCGATTCTTCGACCGCTGGGACACCTGGGACACGGGCGTCCCGGGTCACCCGGTGGGACACGGGACGTCACAGGCGGCAGGGAGGCACGAGGGCCGGGAGCGGACGCGGGACCGGTGCGGCGGAGGAAGAGGGGCGCGGTCGTGAAGTGATCCGGCGCGGCCGGGTACCGGACCGGCCGGCTGGTCCTCGGAAGGACCGGCGGCGCCCACCTGGCCGCGGCGCGGCCGCTCCCCCCGGGGGGAGCCCGGGTCAGCGGGCCTCCGGCGCCTGGCTGCGGCCCTCCGCGTCGGCGCGGGCCTGCTCCTCGAGCCGGCGCTCGGCCTCCGCCCAGTCGATCGGCAGCGCGTCGGCCGGCACCTCCCAGAAGGTGAAGGTCGAAGTGCGCATGGTGTCCCGCAGACCGGTCATGACGCTCTTGTGCGGCTCGGTGCGGGCGTAGGTGTAGAGGGCCTCGCGGCTCTCCCACGCGGACAGGGTGAGGAAGGTCCGGCGCAGCGGCCTGGCCACCAGGGAGGCGCCGAGCGCCCCGGGCGCCCGGCGCACCTGACCCCATGCGGCGAGGGACTTCCGGAAGAACCGGGGGACGTCCTTCAGCGACCGCACTTCGAAGCGGGAGGCCATGACGTAGGCCTCCGTGTCGGGCCGGGCCGGGTGGGGTGTGACCCAGGGAAGAGTGGGCACGGTGCTCTCGCCTCCATGGTTGGGTAGTGACACTATCCATGTTAGAGAGTGCCACTGCCCGACGCCAGGGGAAACGGGGGACGCACGTGAGGATCTCGGAGCCGAGCCGCCGCACCGGGGCGCCCGCCGCGACGGTCACGCATCACCTGCGGGCGGTCCTGCCGGCCTTCCCGCTGGAGCCGGCGCCGACGGCCCCGCGCCGGCTCGCCCAGGAGAACGGGCCGGCACTCCGCCGGGCGACCCCCCCGGACACCGGTGGCGGACGTCAGGCGCCCGAGTCATGTCCCATTGCCCCGACGGGCGTTCACGACCTAAGGTCGGGAACGTGACTGCCGGGTCGGCCATGGGCCTCACACGAAAGGCGCTCCCGGCTCCGGAGTGAGTCCGGGGCGGGCGCGTGCGCCTCCGTCGTCGGTCGTTCCTTCCGCCCGCCGTGCTTCCGCCGGCGGGGACCGACGATCCGACTCCTGAGACGGGAGACAGCCATGTCCGCAGCACCGCACATCCAGTTGGACCACACCGTCGTCCACGCCCGTGACCCCAGACGCTCCGCCGAGTTCCTCGCCGGGATCCTGGGCCTGGAGGTGGGGGCGCCGTTCGGCCCGTTCCTCCCGGTCGACCTGGGCAACGGCGTGACCCTGGACTACTACGAGATGCGGGACGAGCCCGTGCAGTCCCAGCACTACGCGTTCCTGGTGCCCGACGAGCGGTTCGACGCCATGATCGCGCGCCTGGAGGCGGCCGGGGTGACGTACTACGCCGACCCCCAGCACACCGAACCAGGCCGGGTGAACGGCCTGTTCGGCGGCAAGGGCGCCTACTTCGACGACCCGGACGGCCACAACATGGAGATCATGACCCGCCCGTACGCCCGGCCCTGAGCGCCGGTCCGGTCACAGCGACCGGTACATGATGTGCAGTCCGACCCGTCCGTGCCGGGGATGGTCGAAGGCGTCCGGGACCGTGCCGAGGACGGTGAAGCCGAGTGAACTCCACAGCTTCACCGCGGGGTTGGTCTCGACGACGGCGTTGAACACCATGCCCCGGTACCCGGCGTCGCGCGCCGCGGCCAGCACGTGCTCGGCCAGCAGCCGCCCGGTCCCCCGGCCCGCCAGGTCCGGGTCGACCATGAAACCGGCGTTGGCGATGTCCGCGGCGGGGCCGCCGTAGTTGGGGGTGAGATAGGCGGAGGCGACGACGGTTCCGCCGTCGTCCTCGACGACGTACACCCGCTTCGCGGGGCTCATCCACAGGGCCCGGGCGGCCTCTTCGGAGGTGCCCGGGTCCCAGGTGTAGGTCTCGCCCGCGGCGACGATGCGGTGCCAGAACGGCCAGATGCGCGGCCAGTCGTCGGGGTTCGCTTCCCTGATCAGCATGGGGGCGAGTCTTTCAGGCCCGGTACGCGGCGAGGGTGCGGGGGTGACGTGTGTCAGTCGACGCTGGGGAGGATGTGCGGCTCCGCGAGGTCCTCCTCGTACCCGGCGAGGCGGATGGGGGCCGAGCGGGCCCACACGTCGAGGCTTCCCAGTTCCCCTGGGCGGCGGCCGGAACGCTCCATGCGTTCGTCGGGGCGCCGTTCGAGTTTCGTCTGCTCCGGTGTCACCGCGCACTCCTTATGTGTCGGTCACCCTCGGGACGTACCGCGTCGACCCTGTGGCCGGCGCCCGGCGCCCGAGCGGGTCTGTGTCCCATGCCGTTCGGGCGCGGTGGCGCCGGTCGTTCGAGGGAGAGCGGGCCGTGGTGAACCGGCCGTCCCATGACGGATCGTGGGTGCGGGTAGGACCCTTGTCGCTGCCTCCGTCCGCCCCAGGGTAACCAAATGAGCGACCCCCCGCTCGATGGGGCCGCACACTGGCTGTAATCATCACATGACGGAACGCCCATCATCAGGCACTATGTCCGGGCATGTCGTGACAGAACGCACACCACAGCTCACTCGATCGGAGTACGCGCCCACCGATGTACCCGACAAGTCCGGACGCCCGGGGCGCCGTTCGGCTGCCGTCGGGCGTCCGCCGGTGTCACCAGCGGCCGGGCGCGTAGTCCTTCAGGAAGACGCCGTACAGGTCCTCGCCCGCCTCGCCGCGCACGATGGGGTCGTACACGCGGGCCGCGCCGTCGACCAGGTCGAGCGGGGCGTGGAAGCCCTCCTCGGCGAGGCGCAGCTTGTCGAAGTGCGGGCGTTCGTCGGTGATCCAGCCGGTGTCGACCGAGGTCATCAGTATCCGGTCGGTGTCGAACATCTCCTGCGCGCTGGTCCGCGTCACCATGTTCATGGCCGCCTTGGCCGCGTTGGTGTTGGGGTGCCCCGCGCCCTTGTAACCGCGGGCGAACACGCCCTCCATCGCGGAGACGTTGACGACGTAGGCGCGGTTCGAGGACGAGCGGCGGGCCGCCTCGGCCATCGCCGGGCGCAGCTTGCTGATCAGGATGAACGGCGCCGTGTAGTTGCAGAGCTGGGTCTCCAGCAGCTCCACCGGGGAGATCTGCTCGATGGTCTGCACCCAGGTGTTGCTGTCGACGACGTCGGGCAGCAGGCCGCCCGCGTCGATGGCGGTGCCGTCCCGGTGCCGCTCCACGCTGGCGTTGCCCGCGACCAGCGCGAGGTCGGCCACCGCCTGCGCGTCGAGGCCGCTGGTACCGGCGGGCAGCGCGGTCAGACCGTCCACCGCACCGGAGTTGAACGCGCCGATGACGTGGTGGGCAGGCAGCTCGCCGGCCGGCAGCGGGGCGCTCTCGCCCTCGACGAGCGCGGCGTAGGCGGAGGGCAGCCGGCGCACGGTCTGCGTGGCGTTGTTGATCAGGATGTCCAGCGGGCCCTGCTCCGCGACCTGGTCGGCGAGCGCGACGACCTGGCCCGGGTCGCGCAGGTCGATCCCGACGACCTCCAGGCGGTGGATCCAGTCCGCGGAGTCGTCCATCGCCTTGAAGCGGCGGACGGCGTCCTTGGGGAAGCGCGTGGTGACCGTGGTGTGGGCGCCGTCGCGCAGCAGCCGCAGCGCGATGTACATGCCGATCTTGGCGCGGCCGCCGGTGAGCAGCGCCCGCTTGCCGCTGAGGTCGGCGCGGGCCTCGCGGCGGGCCCGGTTCTCGGCGGCGCACTTCGGGCAGAGCTGGTGGTAGAAGTAGTCGACCTCGACGTAGCGGGTCTTGCACACGTAGCAGGAGCGGGGGCGCTGGAGTATCCCCGCGATCCGGCCCGGCTCCACGCGGGAGGAGGGCAGGATGCCCTCGGTCTCGTCGTCGATGCGCTGGGCGGAGCCGGTGGCGGTGGCCTCGGTGACCGCCTTGTCGTGCGCGGTCTTGGCGGCCCGGCGCTCCTGGCGGCGGCGCTGCTTGACCGTGCGGTAGATGTGCGAGGTGGCCCGGCGGACCGCGATCGCGTCCGGGTGGTCCACGTCGAGCTTGTCGAGCTCCTCGAGCACGCTCAGGCAGACGGCCAGCCGCTCCGGGTCGATGCCGGGCCCGTGCGCCACCTCGTCCGTGGTGTCGGGGCCGTCCTGTGTCACCGTCATCGCCGCTGCCGTTCCCGCTTCGGTTCTCGCGGCGCTCCGTTCGCGTCCGCTGTCGAACGGGGGATTTTACGGAGCGCCGGGCCCCAGCACCAAACCGCTGCGCTCAGTGATCGCAGGCCACGGTGAGTGCTGTCACCTCCTCGGTCACCGCGCGGGCCAGCAGGCCGAGGTCCTCGACGGCCGCACCGTCGGCCACCAGCCCGTAGTGGACGTGCCCCCGGTAGGTGGAGACGGCGACCGCGAGGGAGTGGCCGGGGGCGAGCGGCGCGAGCGGGAAGACGGCGCCGAGCGGGTCGCCGCCGAGGCGCAGGCCGAAGCCGGGCAGCGGCACGCTGGTGACCAGGACGTCGAACCAGAACCGGGCCGCCTGCCCGAGCAGCGGTCCGCCGAGCCGGTGGCCGAGCGGCGGCACGTGCTCGGCGAGCAGGGCGACGGCGCCCGCGCCGCGGTGCGGGCCCGCCTCCTTGTTGCGGTCCATGGCGGTGCGCACCCGGGTCAGCCGGGCGAGCGGGTCCTTCTCGTCGACCGGGAGCCGCATCACGTACCCGGACAGCTGGTTGCCCTGCGGATGGGCGGTGCGCGGGCGGCGCCGGGAGACGGGGACGAGGGCGCGCGGGGCGACGCCCTCGCTGCCGTCCCCGCGCTCGTCGAGCCAGCGGCGCAGCGCGCCGGCGACGACCGCGATGAGGACGTCGTTGACGGTGCCGCCGGCGCTCTTGCGGATGCGGTGCACGTCGTCGAGGTCGACGACGACGCCGGCGGTGCGGCGGGTGCCGCTGGGCGCGCAGGCCAGGGCGGGTGAGGAGCGCATGTCGAGGGTGGACCGGGCGACGGCGGCGCCGATGTCCAGGGCCCGGCCGGCCTCGGTGAGGGCCTCGCGCACCATGCCGGGCACCTCCCGCACGTCCGGGATGACGCCGCGGGGCGGCTCGGCGGGCCTCGGCCGGGGTGCGGGCAGGCCGGTGGGGTCCATGAGCGCGGCGGCGAGGGCGAGGGCGCGCAGTCCGTCGGCGAGGGCGTGGTGGAACTTGAACAGGACGGCGAAGCGGGCGCCGTCCTCCCCCGGCAGCACGTGCGCCTCCCAGGGCGGACGGGTGCGCTCGAGCGGGCGTCCCATCAGCTCGCCGGCGGCGGTGTGGAAGTCGGCGGCCGGCGGGTGCAGGCGGACGTGGTCCAGGGGGTCGAAGCCGGGGTCGGGCTCGCGGGCGGCGCCGCCGAAGGCGAGCGAGTGGCGTACGGCGGAGGTGAGCGGGCGGCCCAGGGCAGCCGTGAGGGACTCGCCGGGGGCGGGCCAGGGGCGGCGCAGCGCCGACAGCGACCGCCGCAGTCCGGGCGGCTGCCAGGTGTCGCGGATACGCATGCGCAGCCCGGGGACGGCGGCCGCGCGCGCGGCGAGCAGGTCCGCGGCGTGGGCCGCGGCGGAGGGCGAGCCGGCCGTGAAGACGCCGAGCGCCGCGAGGTGCATGGGGTGACCGGCGGACTCGAGGTTCCAGAACGCCAGGTCGAGGGGGGCGAGCGGGTCTGCGGTCATGGGCGGGGGCCTCGCATCGACGACGGGAACGGATCAGCCGTCGATCGCTCCCGGCCGATTACGGTCAAGTACGATCTGGCTACTCCTAGCTAACAGCATGTGACGTCTCCGCCCCTTCCGCCGCCACGGCGGAAGGGGCGGAGACCGGGTGGCGTACGGGGCCGCCGGGGCCTTCCGGCCGTCCGGCGGGGTGACGCACGCCACCCGGACGCACGCCGCCCGGACGGGCGGACGCTCCGCCCGTCGAGCCCGTCAGCCGGTGGCCGGGCAGCCCGCGGGCCGGGCGCGGGAGGCGTCCAGGATCAGGTCCTGGTGCGCGGCCCGCACCCGCGGCACGTCGGGCTTCATCACCCGCCGGTCGTAGGTGAGCAGGCCGTTGAGTTCGCCCTCCACGTCGGAGATCTGGGTGTAGACGGCGCCGTTGCTGCCCCGGCACACCAGCGCCCGCACCTCGTCGAGCTTGGTGAGGTAGTCGTCGGTGTAGGTCGCCGGGTCGACGTCGACGTACGACTGCTGCACGGGCCAGGCGTGGCCGGGCACCGCGAGGCCGAGGCCGCCGTACTCGCCGCTCACCAGGGCGCGTTCGCCGTCCGGGCGGGGCGGCAGCGCGGGGCTCGGGTAGCCGTGCTCGTCCATGATGTCGCCGGCGCCGCCGTCGGCGCCGAGGTTGAGCCCGGACTGGTTGTTGACCAGCCGGCTGGGGTCCCAGGCCTTGGCCTGCTCGGCGACGCGGCCGACGTCGTACTGTCCCCAGCCCTCGTTGAAGGTGACCCACATGACGACGGAGGGGCTGCTGATGTGCTCGTCGATCATCTCCTTCATCTCGCGCTCGTAGCGGGCGCGGGCCTCGGCGTCCGGGGTGCGGCCGGCCCGCATGGAGGGCATGTCCTGCCACACCAGCAGTCCGAGGCGGTCGGCCCAGTGGAACCAGCGGTCGGGTTCGACCTTGATGTGCTTGCGCACCGAGTTGAAGCCGAGCTGCTTGTGCGCCTTCAGGTCGTGGGCGAGGGCCTCGTCGGTGGGCGCGGTGTGCAGTCCGTCGGGCCAGAAGCCCTGGTCGAGGGTGGCCATCAGGAAGATCGGCTTCCCGTTGAGGACCGTGCGCGGCACCCCGTCGATCTTCTCGACGGCGATGGAGCGCATGCCGAAGTAGCTGGAGACGCGGTCGGCGCCGACGCTGACCTTCAGGTCGTACAGGAAGGGGTCGTCGGGCGACCACAGGCGCGGGTTCCCGATCTCCAGGGTGAGCGGCTGTCCGGTGCGGCCGGTGGCCGTGGCGACCTTGCGCCGTCCGTCGTACGCGGTGGCCGTGACCGGCAGGCCGGCGCGGACGCCCTTGGCCTCCACGGTGAGCCGTTCGCCCGCCACGTCGGGGATCAGCTTGAGGGAGTCCACGTGGTCGCGGGCGACGGGCTCCATCCAGACCGTCTGCCAGATGCCGGAGCTGGGCGTGTACCAGATGCCGCTCGGGTCGAGGCGCTGCTTGCCCATCGGCGGGTTCTCGCCGTCGGCGGCGTCGGTCGGGTCGTGGACGCCGACGATCAGCTCCTGGGGGCCGCTCCGCTTCAGCGCGTCGGTGACGTCCACGGAGAACTTGTCGTAGCCGCCCTCGTGCGTGGTGACCTTCGTGCCGTTGACGTAGACCTCCGCGCGCCAGTCGACCGCCTGGAAGTTGAGGCGCAGCCGCTTGCCGGAGCCGATGTGCCAGTCGCGCGGGACGGTGAAGGTGCGGCGGTACCACATGCGGTCCTCGTGCCGCTGGATGCCGGAGAGCTGGGACTCCACCGGGTACGGCACCAGGATGCGTTCCTTCAGTGTGCGGCCCACGGGCGGGCGCTCGCCCTCCTCGGCGGCGGCGAACTGCCAGCGGCCGTTGAGGTTGCGCCACTCGGGGCGGGTGAGCTGCGGGCGCGGGTACTCGGGGTGGGCGTTGCCGGGGCCCACCTCGTCGGCCCACCTGGTGCGCAGCTCGTGGGTGGAGCGGTTGGGGCCGCTGCTCAGGAAGGCGTCCACGGGGTCGCCGTCGGTGGCCCGCAGTCCGCCCTGGCCGTCGTAGCGGACGTCGGCGCTGCCGCGGGCGGTGCCGGTCTTGTTGCCGACGACGGGCTCGGCGAGCGTGACGAGCAGCGCCCTCGGGTCGGCCGGGTCGGGTCGCGCCGAGGCCAGCGGCCAGGGGGCGCCGCCGATGACCGCGTCGAGGTGGTCGGTGAAGCCGGCGGGCGGTGTGGCGAGCGGCTTGGGGAAGTCGAGTCTGAGGGTGCGTCCGGAGGCGAGGACGGTGGCGGCGAGGGCGCCGTCGTAGTCGAAGCCGTCGGGGAGGCGGAACGCCGTCCGGGGCACCGCTTCCTTGACGCCGCCGGGCGGGGTCCAGCGCAGGTGGAAGTTGGAGCCGCCGTAGTGCTCGAAGTACTCGACCTTGATGTCGTGGGCGCGGCCCGCGGTGAGCTGGACCGGCTCAGAGGTCTGTTCGTTGTCCCAGTCGTCGACCCAGTGGTCGATGGCGAGGGCGCCGTCGATCCACAGCCGGAAGCCGTTGTCGGAGCTGACCGAGAAGGTGTGGGCGCCGGTGGTCTCCGGCACGATCCTGCCGGTCCAGCGGACGCTGACGTCGTCCGCCTGGCCGGTGGTGAGGGTCAGGCGCGGCTCCAGGTTGTCGAAGTCGAGCCAGGGGTCGAAGGCGACGGCCTTGAGTTCGTGGAAGTCGAAGGCGCCGGGGGCGGAATGGGTCCAGTACTCGCCCTTCAGTCCGTGGATCTCCACGGGGTCGTCCTCCGCGGCGGCCGAGGCGGGCCCGGTCGCGGTGAGACCGGTGACGCCCAGCGCGGTGGCCAGGAGGAGGGCGAAGCGGTTCCTGAGTCGTCTGGTGCGCACGGATCCTCCGTCGGTGAGGCGATGACGGCTCGCTGTGCAGGTGTGCATGTTCTTTTCTGTGCGTTGCCAGTCCAGTACAACGTTGTCAAAGAACAGCACTTGGCATGACAGCACGGATTCCTTCAGTAGTCCAGGGACATGACAAAGACTCCGGTCGTCCCGCCCGACCGGAGCCTCTCCCACGGCCGCTACGGCACCGGCTGCCCCTTGCCGAGCGCGATCACGCCGCCCTGGGAGACGGTGTACAGCTCCGCGTCCCGCTCCGGGTTGACCCCGATCGTCGCGCCCGGCGGCACCTCGACGTTCTTGTCCAGCACCGCCCCGCGCACCACCGCGCCCCGCCCGATGTGCACGTTGTCGTGCAGGACCGACCCCTGCACCACCGCGCCCGGGTCGACGACCACGCCCGGCGACAGCACCGACCGCGTCACCTGCCCCCGGATCAGGCACCCGGCGCTGATGATGGACTCGCCGGCGATGCCGCCCGCGTTGAACCGGGCCGGCGAGAGCTGCCCGGAGTGCGTGTAGATGGGCCACTGACGGTTGTAGAGGTTGAACGCGGGGCGCTCGGCGATCAGGTCCATGTGCGCGTCGTAGTAGGCGTCGAGCGTGCCGACGTCCCGCCAGTAGCCCTGGTCGCGGCTGGTCTCCCCCGGCACGTGGTTGGTGCCGAAGTCGTACAGGTGGGCCTCGCCCCGCTCGGTGAGCTGGGGCAGGATCGAACCGCCCATGTCGTGCACCGAGTTCTCGTCCTCGGCGTCCCGCTGCAGCGCCTCGACGAGCGCCTTGGTGGTGAAGATGTAGTTGCCCATCGAGGCGAAGACGCAGTCGGGGTCGTCGGCCAGGCCCGGCGGGTCGGCCGGCTTCTCCAGGAAGCGTTCGACGGTGCGGCCGTCGGAGCCCGGAGTGATCACCCCGAACGCGGAGGACTCCGCGCGCGGCACCCGGATCCCGGCCACGGTGACCCCGGCGCCGCTCTCGATGTGCTGGCTGAGCATCTGGCGCGGGTCCATGCGGTACACGTGGTCGGCGCCGAACACCGCCACGTACTCCGGGCGCTCGTCGTGGACCAGGTTCAGCGACTGGAGGATGGCGTCGGCGCTGCCCAGGTACCAGCGCGGGCCGAGCCGCTGCTGCGCGGGGACCGGGGTGACGTAGTTGCCGAGCAGGCTGGACATCCGCCAGGTGGTGGTGATGTGCCGGTCCAGCGAGTGCGACTTGTACTGCGTGAGCACGCAGATCCGCAGGATGTCGCCGTTGACCAGGTTGGACAGCACGAAATCGACGAGGCGGTACGTGCCGCCGAAGGTGACCGCCGGTTTGGCGCGGTCCGCCGTGAGGGGCATCAGGCGCTTGCCCTCGCCGCCCGCCAGCACGATTCCCAGGACCGAAGGCCCTCCACGACGCATGGCCGCTCCCCTCACGCCGAGTTTTCCCATGACTGCCCCGGACGGGCCGGGCTAAGCCTGCCGGAGGACCTGCTCGTACAGCCCGGCCGTGCGGCGGGCCACCGCGTCCCAGCCGAACTCCGTGACCGCGCGCTCCCGTCCCGCCTCGCCCATGGTCCGCGCGGTGTCCGGGTCGCCGAGCACGGAGTCCAGCGCCCGGGCGATCCCCGCCTCGAAGTCGTCGTCCACGTCCACCAGCAGCCCGGTCGCGCCGTGGTCCACGACCTCGGGGATGCCCCCGACGCGGGAGGCGACCACGGCGGTGCCGCACGCCATCGCCTCCAGGTTGACGATGCCGAGCGGCTCGTAGACGGAGGGGCAGACGAACACGGTCGCGTGCGTCAGCAGCTGGATCACCTCGGGCCGGGGCAGCATCTGCGGAATCCAGTGCACGCCCTCACGCACCCGGCTCAGCTCCTCGTACAGCTCGCGGAACTCCCGGTCGATCTCCGGGGTGTCCGGGGCGCCCGCGCACAGCACCACCTGCGCGTCCGGGTCGATGCCGCGCACCGCCCGCAGCAGGTGGGGCACGCCCTTCTGCCGGGTGATCCGGCCGACGAACAGCACGTACGGGCGGGAGCGGTCGAGTCCGATCCGGTCCAGGGCGTCGGTAGCGGGGTCAGGGCGGTAGAGGGCGGTGTCGATGCCGTTGTGGACGACGTGCACCCGGGCCGGATCGAGCGCGGGGTAGCAGTCCAGGATGTCGTCGCGCATGGCGCCGGAGACGGCGATCACCGCGTCGGCGGCCTCGTAGGCGGTGCGCTCCGCCCAGCTCGACAGGGCGTAGCCGCCGCCGAGCTGCTCGGCCTTCCAGGGACGCAGCGGCTCCAGGGAGTGCGCGGTCACCACGTGCGGGACGCCGTACAGCAGCTTGGCGAGGTGGCCGCCGAGGTTGGCGTACCAGGTGTGGGAGTGGACCAGCTCGCGGCCTTCGAGGGCGGCGGCCATGGCGAGGTCGGTGGAGAAGGTGCGCAGGGCGTCGTTGGCGCCGTCGAGCGCGGGCCAGGAGCGGTGGCGCAGCACGCCGTCGGCGCGGCCCTCGCCCCAGCAGTGCACCTCCAGGTCCACCAGGGACCGCAGCTCCCGGGCCAGGAACTCCACATGGACCCCCGCGCCGCCGTACACGTCCGGGGGGTACTCCCGGGTCAGCAGTCCCACTCGCACCCTGAACCCCCTGTCTGCGCGGATGTCCCTCCCATGGTCACGCAGACGGGGCGCGCGGGGAAGAGCGGGGCGGCCGGACGAAGCAGCAGTCGCCGCAGACGCCTCCGCCGGGCACCCGGTAGTACAGGCAGCAGCTGCGGCGCCGGAAGCCCGCGGCTGTGAGGCTGCCCGCGCCGGAGAGGAGGGGGTGTGCGAGGAGTTCACGGGAGAGCCGGGCGGCGCGGGCGGCGGCTTCGGGGCGGGCGTGGCGGGCGAGTTCGCGGGCGGCGGCGGCGAGGGCGGAGGCGGCGTTGCCGCGCAGGAGGGCGGGCGCGACGCGGTGGCGGGCGCGCAGGGCGGCGGAGAGGGGTTCGAGGTGGCCGTGCAGCACGATGTCGGCGAGGGACGCCGCGTCGCCGGGCAGCGGGCGGACCCCGGCGAGCCACAGGTCGTCGGGGGCGCTCCCCTCGGGGTCCCAGCGGACCGTCTCCGGGGCGAGGTCGGGGACGGCTCCGTACAGGGCGGCGCAGCCGAGCGCCACGGACCACAGACGCGCGGCCAGACCCTGGTGCGCCACGGAGGCGGCGACGCGGGGTTCCCGGGTGCGGAGGGCGGCAGCGACCCGGCGGACGCGGGCGGTCAGGGGGTCGGCCAGGACGTCCGGGCCTGTCAGGGGGTCGGTCAGGGGAGCGCTCAGGGGCTCGCTCAAGGGGGCACTCCGGGGGGCGCCCTGACCGTCCGGACGGTGGGGGCCGTATGCGTGGGCGAGCGTGGGCAGGCGGCGGCCGGCTTCCTCCCCCGCGCGCAGGCTGAAGAAGCCACCGAGGTCACGGAGGGCGGTGAGGCGGGGGTCGAGATCCACGACGTGCAGTGGTACCACGTCTCTCAGGGGTGGATGTCAGGGGCCCCGGCCTTCCGGAGCCCACCCAGGGGATGACGGGGGCGTCCTCCTACTCCATCGGCAGTAGGACGTATTGGGTGCTCAGGGACGACGACGGGGAACACCCCGGCAGGGCATCGTGTTGGTCATGAAAGCCGACCGTTCGCCGCGCCGGGCCCGCCGCCCCCGCCTCACGCAGAGGAGCAGCCGATGAGCGCCCTCGCGTTGTCCGTGCTCCTCTCGTTCGTGTCCGCCGTGGCGTACGCCGGGGGCGCGATCGTGCAGGAGCAGGTGGCGCTGTCCTCCTCCGGCGCGCAGCAGTACGCCCCGCTGCGCCGGCCGGGCTGGTGGGCGGCTGTCGCGCTGAACGGTCTGGGCGCGATCCTGCACGTGGTGGCGCTGGCCTACGGGCCGCTGAGCCTGGTCCAGCCGCTGGGCGCCCTGACGATCGTGTTCGCGCTGCCGATGGCCGCGCTGTTCGTGGGCCGCAAGGCAGGGGCGACCGCGTGGCGGGGCGCCCTGATGGCGACGGTGGGTCTCGCGGGTCTGCTGGCGCTGGTCGGCGCGTCGGGCACGCAGTCGCTGGACGGCCCGCAGCGGGTCGCGGCGGCCGTGGGGACGGCGGCGGCGGTCGTGACGCTGATGGTGGCGGCACGGGCGGCGCACCGGCACCCGGCGGTGCGCAGCATCCTGCTGGCGACGGCGTCCGGTGTCGCGTTCGGCATGTCCTCCGTCTTCACCAAGACGGTCGCGGTGGACTGGACGGGCGGGGTGTCGGCGGCGGACCTGCCGTCCCTCGCGGTGATCGGCGTCCTCGCGACGACAGGCATGCTGCTGTCCCAGGCCTCCTACCGGGGCGCGGGCCTCGCGGCCCCGCTGGCGACGCTCACCGTGGTGAACCCGGTGGTGGCCGCGGCGGTCGGCATCACGATGTTCGGCGAGACCTTCCGTTACGGCACGACGGGGACGGCGCTGGCGCTGAGCTGTGGTGTGGTCGCGGCGGGTGGCCTGATCCTGCTGACGACCGAGAGGCTGGCGCGGGAGCAGAAGGCCGCCGCCGAGGCGGAGGCGTCTGTTCCTGTCCCTCTGGATGCGGGGTCCGGCACCGTGCCGGTGGCCGCCGGACGGGAGACGGAGGACCCCGCCGAGCTGCTGCTGGCCGAGCTGACGGTGCCGGAGGACGTCACGCTGCCCGAGCACGCCACGTTGCCGGCCACCGTCCCCGCGGCGGCCGCCGGACCGGACGCGGCGGACCCGGCGGCGGTGCCGGTCATGCCGTACGCGCCGTTCCACGGCGGCCCGTACGTGGCGCTGCCGGCGGCCGACCGGCAGCTCGCCCGCGTCAGATCGTGAAGTGAAGGACCTCGGGCCATGACGCCCCGTCAGATCTTGACGCCCCCCGCGCGCAGGTAGGCGAGCGGGTCGATGTCCGATCCGAATCCGGGCCCCGTCCGCACTTCGAAGTGCAGATGCGGGCCCGAACTGTTGCCCGTGGAGCCGGAGCGCCCGATGCGCTGGCCGGCGCCGACGGACTGGCCGTTCTTCACGGAGATCGCCGACAGATGGGCGTACTGGCTGTACCGGCCGTCGTTGTGGCGCACCACGACCTGGTAGCCGTACGACCCCTCCCAGCCCGCGGCGACCACGGTGCCGGCGCCGACCGACTTCACGGGCGTGCCGGTGGGGACGGGGAAGTCGACGCCGGTGTGGTAGCCCTTCGACCACGACGACCCCGCCTTGTGGTACGGCGTGCCGAGGGCGGCGCTCACCGGTGCGACCCGTTGCGCGCCGGAGGAGCCGGAGCGCTCGGCCCGCTGCTGGGTCCGCTTCTCGGTCTTCTCGGCCTTCTCGGCCTTCTTCTCCGTCTTCCTCTGCTCGGTCCTGGGGACGGATGCTCTCTTGTCCGCGGGCTCGGTCGACCGGGAGGGCGGCTTGGCGGGGGCCCCGGCCGTGCCGCCGCTTCCTCCGGTGAGGGTGAGTCGCTGGCCCGGCAGGATCAGGTCGGGGTCGGCGCCGATGGTCGTTTCGTTGGCCTCGTAGAGCCCCCGCCAGCCGCCGCGGACGCGCTCCTGCTCGGCGATCCCGGAGAGGGTGTCGCCGCGCACCACGGTGTACATCTCGGCGCGGCCCGCCCGGGCCTGAGGCGTGGTGTGCGGCCGTACGTCCTCGACGGTGGTCCGGCCGTCGCCCCTGCCGCCCTTGGTTCCGGTCCCGCTCTTGGTTCCGGTGGGGCGGTCGGTGGCCGGGCGGATGTCCGGGGCGGCGCCGTCGCGGGTCAGTCCGGCGCGTACCGAGCAGGTCGGCCAGGCGCCGGGGCCCTGTCCGTCGAGGACCTTCTCGGCGATGGCGATCTGCTGGTCCTTGGTGGCCAGATCCGCTCGGGGCGCGTACCGGGTGCCGCCGAACGCCTCCCAGGTGGACTGGCTGAACTGCAGTCCCCCGTAGTAGCCGTTGCCGGTGTTGATGTCCCAGTTGCCGGTGGACTCGCAGGCGGCGACCTTCTCCCAGGTGTCCACGTCGGCGGCCTGCGCCGCACCGGTGCCCATGAGCGGGAGGGCCATGCCCGCGCCGCCGGCGGTGACGGTGAGCGATGCTCGGTTGATCCTGTTCGGCTGATACCGGCGGTGCCGGCCGCGCACGGCCATGGAATCCCCCTCGACAATGCGTCAGGAGGGGCAAAAGTAAGCGCTGCGAACAGGCCGTGACAAGGCGGCTATCGGCCGCACGGATGCGCCATGTGGCCGGGACGTTACGCCCGTTGCGCCCCTGTCTGCCGCCGGGGAGGAGCGTGCGCGGGCGCCTGCCACCGGGCGCGGGAGCACGCGGAGGTGTGCGCCGGACCGCCGCACCGGAGGTGCGGGCGGCCGCACCGGGGGTGCGGCCGGCAGGTGACGGACCGGGGCGCTGAGTACGGAGGGCGCCTTCGCGCGTATGGGCCTGCGCGGGTTCCGAGGGCTCGCGTATGCGCACGCAAGTGCGACACGTCAGGATGGTCGATGTCAGGACCGGCGGGCGCCCACCGGCAGCACCGGCGTCCGGCGGCACCGATACCGAGGTCACCAGGAGTCACCTTTATGAGCAGTTCAGCGCAGATCGGCGTCACCGGGCTCGCGGTCATGGGCCGCAACCTCGCACGCAACTTCGCCCGCAACGGCTACACGGTCGCGGTGCACAACCGGACCGCCGCCCGGACGCACGCGCTGGTGGAGGAGTTCGGACACGAGGGGAGCTTCGTGGCGGCCGAGACGGCCAAGGAGTTCGTGGCGGCGCTGGAGCGGCCGCGGCGCCTGGTCGTGATGGTGAAGGCGGGGGAGCCGACGGACGCGGTGATCGAGGAGTTCGCCCCGCTGCTGGAACCCGGTGACATGATCATCGACGGCGGCAACGCCCATTTCGCGGACACCCGCCGCCGGGAGCGGGCGCTGCGCGAGCAGGGCATCCACTTCGTCGGCATGGGCGTCTCGGGCGGTGAGGAGGGCGCGCTGCACGGCCCGAGCATCATGCCGGGCGGTCCGAAGGAGTCGTACGACTCGCTGGGCCCGATGCTGGAGAAGATCTCCGCGAAGGCGAAGGACGGCTCGCCCTGCGTCACGCACGTCGGTCCGGACGGCGCCGGCCACTTCGTGAAGATGGTGCACAACGGCATCGAATACGCCGACATGCAGCTCATCGGTGAGGCGTACCAGCTGCTGCGCGACGTCGCCGGGTACTCCCCCGCGCGGATCGCGGAGATCTTCCGCACCTGGAACACGGGCCGGCTGGACTCGTACCTGATCGAGATCACCGCCGAGGTGCTGTCGCACGTGGACGCGGCGACGGGCGAGCCGTTCGTGGACGTGGTGGTGGACCAGGCGGAGCAGAAGGGCACCGGCCGCTGGACCGTGCAGATCGCCCTGGACCTGGGCGTGCCGGTGTCGGGCATCGCGGAGGCGGTGTTCGCCCGCTCCCTGTCGGGTCACTCGGCGCTGCGGGAGGCCTCGCGGGGGCTGGCGGGCCCGAAGCCGACGCCGATGGGCGAGGAGGAGGCGTCGGCATTCGCCGACCGGGTGGAGCAGGCGCTGTACGCGTCGAAGATCGTGTCGTACACCCAGGGCTTCCACGAGGTCGCCGCGGGCAGCCAGGAGTACGGCTGGGACATCGACCTCGGCGCGGTGTCGGCGATCTGGCGCGGCGGGTGCATCATCCGCGCGGCGTTCCTGGACCGGATCCGGGCCGCGTACGACGCGCGGGCGGACCTGCCGAGCCTGCTGGCGGACGAGACGTTCGCGCGGGAGATCGCGGAGGCGCAGGAGGACTGGCGCGAGGTGCTGGTCGCGGCGACCCGGCAGGGTGTCCCGACCCCCGGTTTCGCGGCGGCGCTCGCCTACTACGACGCGCTGCGGGCGGAGCGGCTGCCGGCCGCGCTGACTCAGGGCCAGCGGGACTACTTCGGCGCGCACACGTACCGGCGCACCGACCGGGGCGGGTCGTTCCACACGCTGTGGGGCGGGGACCGGTCGGAGGTGCCGGCGTAACGTCCGCGCTCCCCGCGCCCTCAGGGGCGCGGGGAACTGCGCGACCAGCCCCCGCCTGCCGGGGCCTCTCTGATGCTGTTGGTCTCAGGTCAGCGGCGGCCCGGGCTCCGGATGGGGCACGGGCTCCGGTCCCGGAGGGATCGGCGAGGGCGACGGCTCGGGCGGGCCCGGGTGCGGCGGGGGCGGTTGCGGGTTCGGCCCCGGGGGCTGCGGGCCGGGGCCCGGAGGCTGCGGCGGGGGCGCCGGGTCGGGTCCGGGCGGGC
Organism: Streptomyces sp. NPDC096105; assembly: GCF_044763335.1. Taxonomy (NCBI): domain Bacteria; kingdom Bacillati; phylum Actinomycetota; class Actinomycetes; order Kitasatosporales; family Streptomycetaceae; genus Streptomyces; species Streptomyces sp. NPDC096105. Next base: position 21,464 of record NZ_JBIWGC010000011.1, on the reverse strand, counting down.
CCGGGTCGGGGGTGGGCTGTGCGGGGTCCGGGCCCGGAACGGGGCCGGGTGTGGGGCCCGGCGGGACGGGGTCCGGGTACGGGTTCGTCATGACGCGTGTCCTCCGGCCGGTCGGTCGACGTGGGCTCTGGACTTACTTGCCCGCCTACCCGGCGGACCCCCGCGCAGTCACCCACGCGCGTGACGGGGCGACGGCCGGGCGGCGCACCGGTCGGGGTGTGCACCGGGCCGGGTGTGCGGCACGCCGTGCATGCCCGGTGTCAGCCCTCTCAGAACCGTCCGGGACGCGCGGCGAGCCGCTGCCCGGTCGCGCGAAGCGGCTCCGGGCCGGCCGCGGGGGCCTCCTGGGGGTGGCCGCGCGGCCCAACCCGGACGACGTGCGGGTCCGGCGCCGTTCAGGCCGTGGCGACGGCCTGGGGGCTGCGCTCCTGGTCCGACCCGGGCACCGGCTCGGACGGGTCGGCGCCGAGGGCGACGATACGGTTGTCGGCGTCCACGTGGACGACCCGCGGTTCGAGCGCCCGCGCCTCGGCGTCGGTCACCTGGGCGTAACTGATGATGATCACGAGGTCGCCCGGGTGCACGAGGTGGGCGGCGGCTCCGTTGATGCCGACCACACCGGACCCGCGCTCCCCCTCGATGACGTACGTCTCGAGCCGGGCGCCGTTGGTGACGTCGACGATGTGCACGAGCTCACCGGGCAGCAGATCGGCGGCGTCGAGCAGATCCGCGTCGATCGTCACGGATCCCACGTAGTGCAGGTCGGCCTGGGTGACGGTGGCGCGGTGGATCTTGGACTTGAACAGAGTACGCAGCACTTTGGACTCCTGGAAGACGGCTCCCTGCCTGCTTTGTGCAGGTCAAGGGCGGTCTTCACTGTACACCGGCACTCGTCGCACTCGAAGATTCCGGAGAACACCGACCCCACTCGGGCAAGAAGGCTCCTTGCCTGCGCTTCCGTTCGGTCCGGACCGTCGCACCATGGACGACCAAGCACCGACCCGAACACCCGTCCCGGAATGCGTGCGGACTCGTGCTGACCAGATGCTGACTCACCTGACGATGCGCCAGGCCCGCGACGCCCTGGTCCGCGCGGCCGTCACCGAAGCCGGGTACGAGGTGGCCGAGACGGTCACCGCCTGACAGCGCGTGGCGGAGCGCCGTACGCCCCACGGTGCTCCGCCGCGCGGCGCCGTCATCAGGACCCGGGCCGGACGACCACCGCCAGGACCTCCGTTCGCCCGCTGTGCTCGAAGTGAAGAGTGAAGGGCACCAGGTCGCCCTCCGCCCGGCGTGCCGCGGCCGGGACGGTCACATCGCTGCTGTGCGAGACATGTCGAGGACATGTCGAGGGTGCCCCCGGCGGGGATGGACAGTGACTCCGTGGGCCAGCGGTATGCGGCTCCGCCGGCGGTCATCCGGTGGCTGCTGAGGGAGATGCCCTCGGTGACGTCGGACGAAGTCACCCCTACCGGCCGGTCCTGGGCGCCACCAGTGTTAACGATCCTGAAGAATGCTGCTGTCTCCGGCACTCCCGCGACGGGAGGAAGAGCCGCGCGCCGGTGACACCGACGCGTGCGGGGTACCGGCGTTGCCCGTGGCGGTCCGGACCGCGAGACCACCCAGGGCCGGCACACAGGCGCAGACCGGTGCCGGAGCGGCCAGGGCGGTGTCCGCGAGTCGTCGCCGGGTGGGCGTCCAGGCGGAGGGTGTCATCGAAGGCTCCTCCCACGGGCGGGCGACGCGGATGGACGGCTGCGGGCCGGTGACGGTCGCCAGGCACGCAACCGCAGGCTGTTGCCGGCCACGAGGAGTGAGCTGACGGACATCGCGGCGGCGGCCAGCATCGGGTCGAGCAGGCCGACCATGGCCAAGGGGACGGTCACGACGTTGCAGCCGAGGGCCCACAGCAGGTTGACGCGGATCGTGGCCAGCGTGCTGCGGGAGAGGCGGACGGCGTCCGCGAGGGCGTCGCTGTCTCCGCGGACCAGGGTGACGTCGGCGGCTCCGATCGCCACGTCGGTGCCGGTGCCCATGGCGATGCCGAGGCCGGCCCGCCTCCCGCAGGCGTCTGCGGCCATCTCCAGCACCCGGTCGCAGCGCTCGGCCAGAGCCCGGTCGTGGGTGACGGCCACGACGGTCACCGGCAGGGAGAGCAGTACGTCGGCCGCCTCCTCCTGCCCGGAGAAGTCGAGGGCGGCGGTCGGCTCGTCGGCGAGCAGGACGCCCGCACCGGCCGCCACACAGCCGACTGCCCGCGCCAGGTACATGCGCTGAAGCTGACCGCCGGACAATGTGTGCAACGGCCGGTCGGCGAGACGCCCGACCCCGAGCTTGCCGGCCGCCTCCGCCGCCTCGGCACGCGTACCACCGCCGGCCAGCAACTCGCGTGCCAGCAGGGGAAAACGGCCGGTCGCCGGTTTCTGCGGGACCCACGCGCACGCCCGTCGCCGCCACGCCCGCTCCGTGGCGCTCCCGGTGTCCCGGCCACCCACCAGGATCCGGCCCGCGACGTGCCGGTGCAGCCCCAGAACGGCCCGCAGCAACGTGGTCTTGCCCGACCCGTTGGTACCGGTCAGAGCCACTCGCTGCCCGCGCACGATGTCGAGATCGACGTCGCGCACGGCCTCGGCCCGGCCGTGTCGGCACACGACGCCCGACATCCGGACATCCAGCCCTTCCATGCCATCCCCCTGCCTCCTCACAGCAGTCGGACGGAAGAGGCGGCCGGTTCCCGGACGGGGCGAAGGAGTTGCGACGGCAGCGGACCTGGTCTCCCGGACGGACCACCGCGCGTTCGGCCCGCGACGGCTGGGCACGGGAATCACGGCGCCATGGGTGCCGGCCGGTTCGAGCGCGTCCGGACGTGTACCCCGGAAACGCCGGAAAGGCCTCCGGCCGGGTCGTCCCGGCCGGAGGCCTTTCCTTGTGCCGCCTGCAGGTGAAGGCTGAGAAGACGATCGCGAGCAGGACGTCATACGGCCCCCGCGGTCAGGGGTTCAGCAGCAGCACGTTGGTGCGGGCCTTGGCAGCCTCGTAGCGCTTCGCCACGTCCTGCCAGTTGACGACGGCCCACATGGCGTCGATGAAGTCGACCTTCTGGTTCTTGTACTGGAGGTAGAAGGCGTGCTCCCAGGCGTCGAAGACCAGGATCGGGGTGGAGCCCTGGCCGACGTTGCCCTGGTGGTCATAGACCTGCTCGACGATCAGCCGACCGCTCAGCGGCTCGTACGCCAGGACGCCCCAGCCCGAACCCTGCGTGGTCGCGGCGGCCTTGGTGAGCTGTGCCTTGAATCCGGCGAAGGAGCCGAAGGACTCGGCGATCGCGTCGGCGAGGTCACCGACACCGTCGGCGGCCAGGGGCTCGCCGCCGCCGTCACCGGTCATGTTGTGCCAGTAGATGGAGTGCAGGATGTGGCCGGAGAGGTGGAAGGCCAGGTTCTTCTCCAGGCCGTTGACCGAAGCCCACTGCTCCTTGTCCCGCGCCTCGGCGAGCTGCTCCAGCGTGTCGTTGGCGCCCTTGACGTACGCGGCGTGGTGCTTGTCGTGGTGCAGCTCGATGATCTGCGGATTGATGACCGGCTCGAGCTCCGAGTAGTCGTAGGGAAGCTCCGGGAGCGTGTACACCGCCATGTCCAACATCCTCCGACGTTATTGCCACTGATGTGCAGTTGCACGCTAGCAGCAATAGTGGCAATCATTGATCAGGCGACGTCCCCAGGACCGGTGTCGCCGGGACCCCGACCGGCGCACGATGAACGACGGTGCGGCCGGTCCCGCGTGCGGCGCCCGGCCCTACCCCTCTCTGCCGCGAACTCCCTGGCGACGACGACCTGTTCGCCGCGTTCGGCACGGATGGCGGACGAGCCCCAGCCGACGCCTCCATCACCTGGACGCAGGACGCGGGCCCGCTCCTCCGTTCCGTCGGCCACGGCGCGAACGGCGGCGGACTCGTCGCAGCCGAGGGCCTTGAGCGGGACGGACCGTGCGGCATCCGGCGGGCCACCCCGGCCGTCGGCGCCGGCCCGGACGACTTTCGCCGCGGTGGCCCATGACAGCCGGGCGGAGGTCACTGCTGCGCACCTCGGGACCAGGGGCAGCGCCGGAGGAGTCCAGGCCGCACCCTCCGGGGGCGGCCATGTGCGCGGAGCCGGTTCGGCGCACATCATCGAAGGCCTTATTGCACAATGCTTGCAACAACTTATCGATGGCAGAAAGGTCGGCCATGAGGTCTGCGACGGCACCGGGCACCGAGGCGTCCTACGACAAGACGGGAGCGGACCTGGTCCGGGACCCGACCACACGCTTCGAGGACACGCTGGACGACGCGGTCGCGGAGTGCTTCGACAAGGCGGCACGGGTCTTCGGGCTGCCGTATCCGGACGGTCCGGCCACCGAGGCGGTCACCGCTCGCGCCGAGCACGGCGTGGGCACCCTGGTCGTGGTCGGCGGTGTCGCCGCGAACTCGCGGGTGCGGCCGCCGGCCGAGGAGCACTGTCTGGCGGCGGGCGTCGGACTGCGGGTGCCGCCGCTGCGGCTGTGCATCGGCAACGGCGCGATGACCGCCCCCGTCGGCGGCCTTCTCGTACGGGCGGGCGCCGCGCCGCCACCGCTGGAGTACGCCGCACTGCGTCCCGTCGTCATGGGGAAGACGGTGGCCGCCTGATGACCACCGACATCCGTGTGCACCGGGACGCCGGGATGCTCACGCACACCGAGTCACTGCGTTCGGTGTACGTCGGCGCCTTCTGCGCCCCGCCCTGGCACGAGGACGAGACGCAGGCAAACGAGTTCGTCTCCCGGCTGCCGGCGAACGTACGGCGTGCCGGGTTCACCGCCGCGACCGCCGTGCGCGACGGGGAGGTCGTCGGCTTCGCCACCGCGTGGACCACTCCGGCCCCCTTCCCCACCGACCGCTGTTATCCCCAGGCGGCCGCCGGCCTCGGCAACGACCGCACCGCCGCCTGGTTGTGCGGGGCCCGGGAGATCGACGAGCTCGCCGTCCGGCCCACCGCCCGCGGCACCGGCCTCGCCACCCGCCTCCTCGAAGCGGTGACCGCAGACGCGCCCGAGGGGCGGGCATGGCTGCTCACCTCGGTCCGGAACGGGCGGGCCATGGCCTTCTACCGCCGCCACGGCTGGACGCAGGCCACCCACCCCTCCCCCGACGGCAAGGGCATCGTCGTCTTCCTCGGCCCGCGCCACCCCGCCCGTTCCCTCGCCCCGCTCCCCCTGTGAGCCTTCGGAGCCCCGCCTTGCGCACCGCTGAAATCCGCCGCCATTTCCTCGACATCGTCACCGAGCGCGCCACAACGTGGTCCCCAGCACCCCACTGCCGACGCCTGCCCCGACCCTGCCGTTCGTCAAGCACTGGCCCAAGGCGGCGGGGTCCTGGCGCCGTTCGGGGTACGTGACATGGGTCACCGCCCGGATCACGGACGTCCGCGTTCCTGACGGGCCGACTGCCCGTAGGCTGCCCGCAGCAGCTGGTTCGCCTTCGCCAGGCAGAAGACCTCCGAGGTCGTCGCCCTCGCCAGGGGTCTCGCCCGGGGCACCGACGCCATCGCCGCCGACCTGGCGGCGAACCGTGCCGACCTCGTCTCTCGTGCCGACTCCCCCGTCACCCGCGATCCGGCCGTCCGCGCCCGCGCCTCCGCGGTCACCGGGGCCGACGCGCGCCGTTCCCAGTCCTACGCGGAGCGTGCCGCCGCCCAGCGCGCCCACCTCGGGCTGCCGCCGGCCACGACCATCGGCTCGTTCCCGCAGACCGGCGAAAGTGGCGGGACCGCGCCGGATGCACACCGGCTTCCTCGTTCCGCCGTCGCCCTGTCGCCGGCCGTCATCCCATCCCGGGACGCCGTCCGGCCCGCCCGGTACCGGCCGTCAGTCCGTCTCCTGGGCGTGGGGGGCCGTCGCGGGCGGGTGGACCGGACGGTCCCGTCCGCCGTCACGGCCGGACACCGCCACGACGACGAGCCCGACGACGACGGCCGCGACGGCGACCCGTCCCGCCGCCCGTACCCACCAGCCCGGCCGGGCCGCGCCCCCGCCGGGTGGACCCAGCCGTTCGGCCCGCCGGGCCGGCCGCAGCAGACGGAGCAACAACAGCACCGCGACCGGCAGCTGCAGCAGCCACAGAACGGTGCGCGGCCACTCCCCGTACCAGACGTTGGTCCCGTACAGCAGCGTGTGCCACACGCTCAGCACGTACACGACGATCACGAACCGGTGCAGCCGGCGCCAGGTGCTCGCCCCGATGCGGTGCCGGACGTAGAACAGCAGCCCCAGCGGGATCGCCAGGTACAGGGCTCCCTGACCGATCGGGATGGCGATGCGGCCGGTCCCGGAGTCGTACCAGCCCGGCACGAAGGTGTCCGCGAAGGCCACCCACAACCGCTCCGCCCAGTCCACCTCCGTCTCGTAGCGCACGAGTTCGGCGGCGAACATCAGCGCGTGCGCGAACATCAGCGCCGTGGTCGTCAGGCTCGTGGTGCGGTGCCAGCGCTCCAGCACCTGCCGGGAGACCGGCAGGCGGGCGGGGCGCGGCCCCGACAGCAGCAGACCGAGCATGACCGTGCCCCACGCCCACAGCAGGGCGGACCAGCCGAACGCCTGACTGAGCAGGTACATCCAGTAGGTGCCGGGATCGTCCATGAACGGCATGACCGCGACCGTGTCCGAAGCACCCGAGTCCATGCGCGCCCACAGCAGGGCGAACACCAGCGCCGTGACCCCCACCGCCGCGCCGGCGTCGGGCAGGGCGGCCCGCAGGTCGCCGCGCAACGCGACGCGGTCCCCGGGAGGCCGTCGCCGTCCGGGCGGCGACGCCGCCCCGTCCTCGTCCGGCCTCACGTCTGACGTCATCAGGGGCCTCCCCGGCACGGGCCACCGCAGCAGCGGTGCGCATGTGGCGTGAGGTGACAAGTCTGGCCGATGAGGGAGTGATCCCCGGAGACGTTATCCGGCCAGAGCCACCACGAGAACTGCACGGGACACACCTGGTTTCCGCCTCCCCTCCACATTCAGGACAACCGCCGAAGCCCCACTGTCGCAGGAATACGAGCGCCTCTACGCTGATACACGCAGTCGGTTCGCGCCTCCCGTCCGCCCGGACGCCCGGTGGCGCGACGCAAGAGGGAACCCGGTGCGAATCCGGGGCTGTCCCGCAGCGGTGAGTGGGAACGAAAGCCGTCGATGTCACTGGGCCCGCGTCAGGGCCGGGGAAGAGACGGCCGGTAGGTGTCCGCCCTTTCGGCGGACGTGCCCGCGAGTCCGAAGACCTGCCACTGCGCCCGCGTCCCGCGGGCTGTGCGCGTGACCTCGTGGACTGGGTCGGCGGTATGGGCGGTCGTACGTCGTGCGTGTGGCCGAGCCTCCTTCCCTGTCGGTGTGCAAGGCCCGGTACGGAGGAGGATGATGTGCGGGACCCAGCCTGTTCGCGTCGGCCGTACCGACCCTGGGCCGGCGTGTCGTCCGACGGACCGGGGCCGACGATGCCCGGACCCGTCGCGGGCGTCCTCCAGGAACCGGACGTGTCCGGCGGCACGGTGTCCGGTGTCTGCCACGGCACTCTGGGCGAGCTGTACCAGGGCCCGTTGCGAGCGGGCACCGATCCTGAGATCGCGGTGGTGTCCTTTCCCGTCGACCGTCACTCCTGGGTGTACTTCACACCGAGGACGACGGCCGGCTCGCCGCGTCCGCCGGCGCTGGGTGAGAAGTCGGCAAAAGCGGTGCGGCTCTTCCTGGACCACTACGGCCTCGCCCTGCCCCCGGGCGACTGGCGCACCCACTCCGAACTGCCGGTGGGCGTGGGGATGGCCAGTTCCACGGCGGACATCGTGGCGACGCTGCGCTGCCTGTTCCGCGTCTTCTCCCTGCCGTACGACACGGACGTGGTCCTCGGCGTCCTGGCGGGCATCGAGCGCGCCGACAGCGTCTTCCTCGACGAGTTCGCCTTGTACCTCAGCGGCCGGCACCGGGTGGTGCGGCGGCTGGGCCCGGGCATCGGCTTCCACACCGCCTACGTCACGGAACCCGGCACGGTGGACACCGCCGCCGTCACTCCCCTGCTGCTGGACCACTACCGGCGCCGCGGTGAGGAGTACCAGCGGTGTCTGACCGATCTGCTGAAGGGCTTCGACTCGGGTGACCCGGCCGCCGTCGCCCGTGCCGCGACGACCAGTGCCGCGTTGTCCCAGGAGGTGCTGCCCAAGGCGACCTTCGGCAGTCTGCAGGCCCATCGTGAGCGGTTCGGCGCCGACGGCGTCTTCGTCGCCCACACCGGCTGCCTGGCCGGCTTCCTCTTCGCCTCACGCCCACGGGCCGAGGTCAAGTCCGAACTCTCCGCGTTCTTCCGCTCGCTCGGCCACCAGTGCACCTTCGCCCAAGGAGGCTACGGGTGATCCACCCCCACATCGCCGACGCTCTGAAAGTCCCGGACCTCGTCCGGCTCACCGACGGCCTGGTCCTGCTGCGGTTCGAGTCGATGAAGATCTACTCGGCCCTGGCCGCCGTCCGCCATCTGCTGGAGCGGGGCACGGTCCGTCCGGGCCAGACCCTGATCGACAGTTCCAGCGGCATCTACGCCTACGCCCTCGCACTGGCCTGCCACCGGTACGGCATGCGGTGCCACATCGTCGCGTCCACCACCGTCGACGCCACCACCCTCGCCCAACTGGAGATCCTCGGCGCCACGGTGGAGCAGGTCAGACCGTCGCGGAACCTGAAGCTCGACCAGGAACTGAGGGTGCGGCGGGTGCGCGAGATTCTCGCCGAGGAGCCCGGACACCACTGGATGCGCCAGTACCACGACGACGTCCACTACCTCGGCTACCAAGAGGTCGCCGACCGGATCGCGGCGGAGTTCCCGGCCGTACCGCTGACCGTCGTCGGCGGGGTGGGTTCCGGAGCCTCGACCGGTGGCATCGTGGAGCGCCTGCGCGTCACGGACCCCTCGGTGCGTCTGGTCGGCGTCCAGCCCTTCGGCAGCGTCACCTTCGGCAGCCAGGACCACCACGATCCCGAGGCGATCATCGCCGGCATCGGCTCGTCGATCGTCTTCGACAACGTCCGCCACCACCTCTACGACACCGTGCACTGGCTGGATTTCACCCACGCCATGTCCGGCGCGGTCGCCCTGCTGCGCGAACACGCGGTGTTCGCCGGGCTGTCCACCGGTGCCGGCTATCTGACGGCGACGTACGAGGCCCGCCGTCACCCCGACGGACTGCACCTGGTGATAGGGGCCGACACCGGACACCGCTACGTGGAGCGCGTGTTCGCCCGGCACGCCGAGGCCCTGGATCCGGCCGCGCTGAAACCCCTCGAGGTCCGCACTCCGGAGGAGATGACCATGCCCTGGTCGAGGATGACGTGGCAGCGCACTCCCTGCCCGGCCCACTGGAAGGAGCGGGCGGCATGACCGTGGCCTGCCTGGAGTCGCTGACCTTCGGCCTCGGCCATCTGGTCCGCGCCGCCGACCGGCTCGGCGAGCGCCTGCTGCTCCTCACCCGGGACCCCGCCTACTACGCCTACGAACTGGACCGGTTGCCCGCCGACGCCCTCGACGTCGTCGTGACCGATACCTTCGACGTGGAACGAACCGCCGATCTGCTCCGGCGCACCCCGGGACTGCGCGGCCTGATCAGTTCCACCGACACCTGGACCCTGGCCGGCGCCGCCCTCACCGAACGCCTCGGCCTGCCCGGTCTCGATCCAGCCGTCCTGCGACTGACCCGGGACAAGGCCGCCGTACGCAACAGACTGCACGACGCGGGCCTCACCCGCGCAAGGGCCGTCGAAAGCGCCGAGCCGGACCGCGAGGCACGCGGGCTGCTGCTCAAGGAGGCGGGACTGCCGCTCGTGCTCAAGGACACGGCGGGCACCGGGAGCCAGAACGTGTGGCTGGTCCGTGACGAGGGCGAACTCGACGCGGCGCTGGCGGAGGCGTCCGGTCGGGATCTGAAGGGGCGGTTGTTCGCCGAGCCCTATTTCAACGGCCCGGTGTACAGCGCAGAGACGCTCACCTGGGACGGCCGCACCCGGCTGCTGGGCGTCTCCAGCCGGCTTATGTCACCGGAGCCGCACTTCCGGGAGGAGATCACCGCCTTCCCCGTCGCCTTCCCGGGCCCGCAGCGGACATCGCTGGAGCGTTGGCTCGATCAGGTGCTCGCCGCCATCGGCTACACCGACCGGTTCGCACATGTGGAGTTCGTGCTGACCGCCGACGGCCCGGAGGTGGTGGAGGTCAATCCCCGGATCGGAGGCGCGCTGGTCGGGGAGGGCATGTGCCGGGCGCTCGGCGTCAACGTGTACGAGGCGATGATCGAGGCCGCGCTCGGCCACCGCCCCCGGCTCATGGACGCGGCCCTTCCCGGCGGTCCGGCCGTCGCCTTCGTTCTCGGCTACCCCGCCGCACCCGGCGTGTTCACCGGCGTGGCCGGGCTCGACCGGCTCACCGGCATGCCGGGAACGCCCGCCTGGTACCCGGTCAAGCAGACCGGCGACCTCATCGAGCACCTGGGCGACAGCCGTGGATACGCGGGCATCGTGTACGCCGAGGCGGAGACCGCCGAACTCGCCACCCACCGCGCGGTGGCCGCCGCCAACGCCCTGAGCGTCCTCACCGACCCGGCCGGCCGGGAGGCGCCCTGTGGGTGAGCGCACCACCCGGGGACCGGGGCTGCGGGCCTCGCTGTTCCCGCTCACCGGCCCGCTGCGGTTCCTCCTGCTCAGCTCGTTCCTCATTCCGCTCGGCAGCTTCATGGTCCTGCCGTTCATGTCGGTGTTCCTGCACGAACGGCTCGGGATGGGGCTCGGCACGGTCGGTGTCGTCCTGGCCGTGGCGTCGCTCGTGCAGTTCTCCGGCGGCATCGTCGGCGGGGCCCTCGCGGACCGGATCGGGCTGCGCCGCACGATGCTGTGGGCACTCGTCGTACGCACCGCCGGTTTCGCCGGGCTCCTGCTGACCCTGCGCTGGCCACCCCTCGCGATCTGGGCGCTGGTCCTGACGTGCTGCGGTGCCGCGCTCTACCTGCCCGCGAACAAGGCGTACCTGGTGCACGGCGTCGACGACGAGCGCCGCCCGGCGTTCCTGTCGGCGGGCAACGCGGCACTCAACGCGGGCATGGCCGTAGGCCCGTTGATTGCCGGGCCGTTCGTCCTGTCCTCGCCCGGCTGGCTGTTCGCGGCCGTCACGGCGCTGTTCCTCGCGGTCACGGCGGGACACGCGCGGCTGCCCGGGACCGACGGCTCGCACCCCCTCGAATCGGAGGACACGGCCCGCCCAGGTCTCCTGGCCGGCGTGGCACTCCTGCCCTTCGCCGCCAACGCGCTCGCCTTCTACCTCTACTTCCACTTCCAGCACTTCCTGGCGGTGTACGCCGTCGAGCGCGCCTCCAGCGCGTTCTACAGCGTGGTGCTGCTGCTCTGCTTCACGCTGGTCATCGTCGTACAGCCACTCGCCTCCGGCCTGATCAGGCGCATGCCGTACGCCCTCGCCCTCGCGGTCGGCTTCACGGGCCTGGCGGCGGGCCTGGCCGTGCTGGCGGCCGGTACCCGGACGGCACTGCTGGCGGGCGGGGCGCTGATCACCCTGGGCGACATCGTGCTGTTCCTCAAGAACGACCTGGAGGCACTGCGCCGCAGTCCTCGCTCCGACGCCGTGGTCTTCGGCCAGCAGCGGCTGGCCGCGGGCCTGGGCGCCTGCGCGAGCGGCGTGCTGGGCGGGCAGTTGTACGGCCTCGGCGAACGGGCCGGAAACACCGGCTGGTTCTGGCTGCTGGCAGCCGCCCAGTGTCTGCTGCTTCCCCTTCTTCTGCTCACGCTGCGTCGTCGCACGGCGCGGCGCCCTGTCCCCGACAGCGACCATGAAGGAGCACTGACGCGCGATGACACGGACGGGCGGATTCCAGGACGATGACTTCTGGACCGAGTTCCATGACTTCCTCTTCCCCGAGCAGCGCTACGAGCAGGCCGAGGAACTGCTCGGCACCTCCCCTCTGCTGGCCTTTCCGCAGGGGTCGCGTGTGCTGGACCTGTGCTGCGGGCCGGGGGTGTTCACCGTGCCGCTCGCCCGCCGCGGTCACCGTGTGACCGGAGTGGACCTGAGCCCGGCCATGCTGGACCGGGCACGCAAGCGGTCGGCCGACGCCAGTGCCGAGGTGACGTACGTGCGGGCCGACGCCCGCGAGTACGAGGCACCGGGCGGCTTCGACGTCGTCCTCAACATGTTCACCTCCTTCGGGTACTTCGAGGATCCCGCGGACAACGCACGCGTGCTGCGCACCATGTACACCTGCCTGGCTCCCGGCGGCACGCTCGTCCTGGACCTCGCCGGGAAGGAGCTGCTGGCCCGCAGGGTCACCCCGCCCAAGGTGGTGCGACGGGGCGACGACGTGATGGTGCAGACCGACACCGTGCTGGACGAGTGGGCGCGACTGCGCAGCGAGTGGGTGCTGGTCCGGGGTGAGCGGGTGACACGGGCCACCTTGACGTGGTTCGTGTACAGCGCGGTGGAGTTGCGGCGGATGGCCGAGGAGGCGGGGTTCGGCCGCGTGGAGGTCTTCGGCGGGTTCGACGGGCGCCCCTACGACGAGAGTGCCGAGCGGCTCGTCCTCCGGGCGGTCCGCGAAGCGTGAGGAAGGCGGGGCGTGCGGCCGGGTCCGCACGCTCTTCTGCCGTCGGCCCGGGGGTGTGGGATCACCTGGTCATCGCCGCGACGGGAGACAGGAAGCCGGTGCGAATCCGGCACGGTCCCGCCACTGTGACCGGGGAGCGCCCCTCCGGCATGCCCCTGCGCACCGCGCGGGAAGGCGGAGGGAACGTCGGTCCGGGAGTCAGGACACTGGTCCGTCGCGGGCCCGATCCGAGGAGCGCGGACTCCAGGAGGCTTCACGTGTCCCCTTTGTTCACCCCTGCCCGCACGCGCGGGTTCCTTCGTGCCACGGCCGCTGCCACGGCCCTTTCGTCCATGTTGCCGGCCGTCGGCTGCGGTTCGTCCGACGAGGGCGGCGGGGACGCGAAGGCCACCGCGGCCGTGCCCACGGGCTTCCCGGTCATCATCGACAACTGCGGCGTCAAGCCGACCAGCTGGTCGCGGACCTCGAAGGCCGCGTCGGCAAGGCCACCGGCAGGGCCGAGGGCGCGCCCGAGGTGCCCGTCTTCGTCTACGACAGCGGCGACAAGAGCGCCTTCACCGCGGGCGGCAAGAGCCTGGGCACCGAACTGATCCGGCTGGCCGGCGGCGAGAACGTCTTCGCCGACCTCGACGACGTCTTCGGCGACGTCTCCTGGGAGCAGGTCGTCGAGCGCAAGCCGGAGGTCATCGCCGTCTACGACTACGCCGGCGCCGGCAGCGTCGAGCAGAAGAAGAAGTTCCTGCTCCCCCAGCCCGCGCTCGCCGACGTACCCGCCATCAGGAACAAGCGGTTCGTCGTCCTCCCCCTGACCGCCGCCCTGGTCGGCATCCGCTCGGCCTGCGCGGTCGAGGACCTGGCCCGCGGGCTGCGCCCCGAGAGCTTCCGGTGACCCCGGCCGCCACCGGCAGCGGACGTCGCCCAGGGTGACGGACAGGCCGGAACGGTGCCGCCGAAACCCCCTCACCGTCGGCTCCGCTCCGTCCACACCGTGCCGCGTGCCTCGTACTCGAGCATCTCCTCCAGACCGACCGCGGCGTCCGCGCCGAGTTCCCGGCGCACCAGCCACAGGGCGAGGTCCAGCCCGGAGGTGACCCCGCCGGCGGTGACCAGGTCGCCGTCGTCGACCACGCGGGCGTTCTTCAGCACGCCGCCCTGCCGCTCCAGGTCGGCCCGCGCCCGGTGATGCGTGGTGCACGGGCGCCCCGCGGTCAGCCCGGCGGCGGCGAGCAGCATCACGCCGGTGCACAGCGCGCTGACGGTCAGGCCCGGGCGGGTCGCGGCGGCCAGGGCCCGTGGCAGTGAGCCTCGCCGGATCTCGGCCCACACGCCGGGATCCTCGCGGCGTGCGTAGCCGCCGCCGGGAACCACCAGGACGTCCGCCTGCTCAGGGGCCCACCCGTGGTCGACACGTAGTCGGGTGCCGTAGGACGCCTTGACGGTACGCGGACCGTCGAGCGTCACGTAGCGGGTCTCCACTTCCCGGTCGGTGAAGTAGCCGGAGGCGGAGAACACCTCGTACGGGGCGGAGAAGTCGAGTTCCTCCACGCCGTCGAACATGACCACGTGGACGCGCAGGGGCCGGTCACGTCCGGGGGCCTCGGACTCGGCGGCGTCGGCCCGGGGCACGGCGCCCCCGGCCATCAGTGTCGCGGTCCCGAGAGCGGTGGTGGCGTGCAGGAGGGTCCGGCGGTTCATGTCGGTCGGTACTCCGTTTCTCGGTCGGCCGGGGACAGGGGGACGGGTTCGTCCGCCAGGCAGGGAGGAGCCGAGTCGTACTGGAGGGCACGGCGCACGGCGCGGGCGTGCTCGCGTCCGTGCAGGTGGCCGACGAGCCACAGGGTGCTGTCGATGCCGGCGGAGACGCCCTGGCTGGTGAGGAGATTGCCGTCGACGACATAGCGGGCGTCGCGTACGACGGTGACGTCACCGCGCTCCTCGAGCGCGTCCTCGTACTGCCAGTGGGTGGCGACCCGGCGGGACCGGGCCGGGCCGGCGGCGTGCAGCAGGAAGGTCCCGGTGCAGACGCCGAGCACCCAGGCGGCGCGCGCGGCGGTGTCGGTGAGCCAGCCGGTGATCCGCTCGTTGCGGGTCTCGGCCTCCCGGGCGCCGTGACCGCCCGGTACGAGGACGACGTCCAGCGGCGGGTGGTCATCGAGTCCGTGGTCCGGCAGCACCCGCATGCCCTGGGAGCACCGGACGGGCGCGGAACGCTCGGCGACGAGCAGGACGTCGTCCGCGCCGTCCCGCAGTCCGGAGGAGGTGGTGAACACCTCCCACGGGCCGGTGAAGTCGAGTTCCTGCGCCGAGTCGAACAGCAGGATTCCGTACGTGGTCACGGTCAGTTGCCCCAGCGTGCGGCGTCGGCCATGGTCTCCATGCGGGTCCTGTGCGGTGGCACGGACCTCTCTCGCAGGAGTTCGGACGCGAGGGTGAAGGGCGGGGCTTTCTCCGGGCGGTTGCGGGCCTGAGCGGTGATCTCGTCGACGAGGGTGGTGGCCATGGACAGCCGCGGGTAGCCGGCGTGGATCGCGGCGCCGGTGGCGTCGTCCACGCAATCGGTGTCCAGGCCGAAGTCCATGCCGGTGCCCTGGTGCACCAGGGCGCACAGGGTGCCGCGGCGCTCGGCGATGCCCGGTGTCGTGTGCAGGGCGATGGCCTCCCACACGGCGTCGACGTCGACGGCCGGCAGACCCTGCGCGGTGAGGAACTCCGCGGCCGTGTCGGCGCCGTCCACCTCGAACCGCTGGTGGCGGTCACCGGCCTGCGTCAGGCCGATGTCGTGCAGGACGCAGGCCAGGAACAGCAGTTCCGGATCGTAGTCACGTCCCGCCTCCGCACCTTCGTGGTCGGCGCGGAGGCGGGCGAACAGAGCGCTGCGGACGCTGTGGTTGGCGGTCGCGGTGGACTCCGTCTCGCGTACCAGGGCCAGCGCGCGGCGGGCGACGGGCGAGTCGGGCAGCGGCGGTACGCCGGTGGTCGTCACATCGGTCATGGCACAAACGATCGTTCGCGCCAACTACCGCTGAAAGTGGCAGACTTGCCATTATGCGCGAGGAAGCTGCCACCCCTGCCGCACCGCATCGAGTGGCGGTGCTGGTCATGGACGACGTACTGCCCCTGGACCTGGGCATCCCGGCCCAGGTCTTCATCGCCGTACCCGGGGACCCCTACCGACTGACCCTGTGCGGACGGACCGCGCGGCCGGTCACGACCGCCGCGGGCTTCGCGGTCACGGTGGCCGCCGGGCTGGAGGTCGTACGCGAGGCGGACACCGTCATCGTCCCGGGGTACGCGCCGCACCGGCGGGAGCTCCCGGAGGACGTGCTCGCGGCACTGGCCGAGGCCCACACCCGGGGCCGGCGACTGGTGTCCATCTGCACCGGCGCCTTCGCACTGGCGGCAGCCGGGATCCTGGACGGCCGCAAGGCCACCACCCACTGGAAGTACGCCGACGAGCTGGCCGCGCGGTACCCGACGGTGTCGGTGGATCCTCGTGTGCTCTACGTCGACGAGGGACAGGTACTGACCTCGGCAGGCGTCGCCGCCGGCATCGACCTGTGCCTGCACTTGGTGCGACGCGACCTGGGCGCGTGGACGGCGAACCAGGTGGCGCGCACCCTGGTCTCGGCGCCCCACCGCGACGGCGGGCAGGCGCAGTACATCAAAAGGCCGTTGACCCCCGAGGAACCCGGCGTCACCCTCGCGCCCACCCGGGCCTGGGCGCTGGCCCGTCTGCACGAACCACTGACAGTCCCACGGCTCGCCGCACACGCGCACATGGCGCCGCGGACCTTCGCCCGGCGGTTCGTCACCGAGACCGGCACGACACCCCTGCAGTGGCTGCTCGCCGCCCGGCTCGACCGTGCCCGGGAACTGCTGGAGACCACCGGACTCGCCGTCGACCACATCGCCGACCGATGCGGCCTGGGCAGCCCCTCCAATCTGCGGCTGCACTTCCGGCGCGTCCTGGGCACGACGCCCACCGCGTACCGGGCGGCGTTCGCCGCGACGGCACAGCCGGACCCCGGCCAGGCACGCACCCCGACGGCGGCTACGCCGTAGTCGCCGCCGCTGCCGTGGGACCTGGCGCGCGATGGCGGGAAACGGCCGGTGCCGACAGTGACCTGGGCGTCGCCGATGCCGTCGGCCTCGGCCGCCACCTCGATGAACCGCTCCGGCCTGGGCACCGCCGGCCCCGGTTTCTTCGGCACTCAGGAACAGCACGCCACCCTCACCAGTCTGCCCGAGGGCCTGGCGGCGCAGTTGCCGCTCCCCCACCAGCAGATGGTGTCCGCCGTCGCCGCGCAGCGGCTCCCCCGGGCCGGGGATTCCGGCTCCACCTCCTGCGCCTGCCCTGGCATCCGCAGGCACGCTCCGCGGCCGGTTCCGGCCGTGACTCCGCCGAGGCACGGCCGGAACCGGGGCCGTCGCGCGAGCGGCGCGACTACCAGGAGGACTTGGTGACCCCGGGCAGGAAGCCGGCGTGGGCCTGCTCACGCACGCGGACGCGCGACAGGCCGAACTTCCGGAGGTGACCGCGCGGCCGCCCGTCCACGCTGTCCCGGTTGCGCACTCGGGTAGCGCTCGCGTTGCGGGGCTGGCGCCGCAGTTCTTCCAGTGCGGCCCGGCGCTCGACGTCGGTGGAGGACGGCCGGCGGATGATCTCCTTCAGCTCCGCACGGCGGGCCGCGTACCGCTCGACGACCGCCTTGCGCTTCTCGTTCTGCGCGATCTTGCTCTTCTTGGCCATCAGACCTTCCCCCCTCGGGCGCGGATGCGGGCCACGGCGGCCTCGATGCCGATGCTGTCGACCGTCTTGATCGCCTTCGCGCTGAGCGTCAGCCGGACATACCGCCCCTCGCTGGGCAGCCAGTAGCGCTTGCGCTGGATGTTGGGGTCGAAGCGGCGCGAAGTGCGCCGATGCGAGTGGGAGATGGTGTTGCCGAAGCCCGGCTGGGCGCCGGTCAGTTGGCAGTGGGCGGACAAGGTCGTACCTGCCTTTCGTCGGGGACGGCTAGTTTTTGGTAATGGAAACCATTCCCATATAGTACCGCTCATGGCACGCGACGAGATACGCCCGATCATCAAGCTCCGCTCCACCGCGGGAACCGGCTACACGTACGTGACCCGCAAGAACCGCCGCAACGACCCCGACCGCATGATGCTGCGCAAGTACGACCCGATCGCCCGGCGCCACGTCGACTTCCGCGAGGAACGCTGACCTCCCGCCGATCCGCCACCGGCCCCGAACTCGAGGACGCCCCATGAAGCCCGGAATCCACCCCGCTTACGGCCCCGTCGTCTTCCGCGACCGTGCCGCGAACTACGCTTTCCTCACCCGCTCCACCATGACCAGTGACAAGACGATCGAGTGGGAGGACGGCAACACCTACCCGGTGGTCGACGTCGAGATCTCGAACGTCAGCCACCCCTTCTACACGGGGACCGCCCGGGTCCTGGACACCGCCGGGCGGGTCGAGCGCTTCGAGCGCCGGTACGGCCGACGCGGAGCCAACTGATGCGGGACGGAACCGGACTCCCCGTCGTCATCGTCGCCGGGCTCCACTCCGAGGCACGCCGCCAGGTCGTGGAGCACCTCCTGCGCCTGGTACCCGACAGCGTCGCCCTCCATCACGACCTGTCCGCGGCGGCTGACGGCACCGTCCTGCGTCAGGTGCGCGATGCTTCGGGCGAGCTGTCCCGGGACGAGACCCCGCTGGTCAACGACTGCGCGTGCTGCGCGCTGCGCGAGGACCTGGTCCCCGAGCTGGAACGGCTCGCCGACGCCGGCCTCACCCGGCTCGCCGTCGTCGAGCTGTGGGACTCCGTCGAACCCAGGGGGATGGCCGAGGTCGTCGTCCGGCACGGCGGCGACGCGGTCCGGCTCACCAACGTGATCACCGCGGTCGATCCGGCTCTCGTCCTCCCCTGCCTCGGCAACGGCGACGACCTGGCCGAGGCGGGCCTCGCGGCCGCGGCCGGCGACCAGCGCACGGTCGGCGACACCTGGGCCAGACAACTGGAGTACGCCCCCGTCCTCGCCGTCGTGGAGAGCGAGGACGCCGACGACGAGGACCGGGCGCTCCTCACCCAACTCCATCCCACCGCCCGTCAGGTGAGCGCCGACTCCCGGGAACTCGCCCGGCTGGCCTTCGCGGGCTTCGACGCCGAAGCTGCCGCCGCAGCCCAGCACCCGGCCTGCGCCCTGCTCCCCCAGGAAGCCGACGAGGCAGGCGTCACCACCTTCGTCTGGCGCCGGCACCGCCCGTTCCATCCCGAACGCCTCTACCAGGCGCTGGAGGACCTCTGCTGCGCCGCGGCCCGCAGCCGCGGACGGTTCTGGCTCGCCGACCGCCCCGACACCCTGCTCGCATGGGACGCCGCGGGCGGAGCGCTGTGCGTCGAGAGCGCCGGCCCGTGGCTCGCCTCCCTGCCGGACGCCGCCTGGGAGATGGTCCCGCCAGTGCGCCGAGCGGCCGCCGCACTGGACTGGCACCCCGAGCACGGCGACCGCTGTCAGCACCTCGTCTTCACCTCACCCGGCCTGGACCGCGACGGGCTCGCGCGGGTGCTGGAGTCCTGCCTGCTCACCGACGCCGAGTACACGGCAGGCCCCGAAGCATGGAAGCGGCTGCCGGCCGCCTTCGACTCTCTGCTCGACCCCGTCGCGTGACGGCGCCCCATCCACCACATCGCAGAAGGAGCACCATGAGCCCCCGCCAAGGCCCGCGCAAGCCGGTCAAGTCCCGTCCCAACCCGCTGGACGCGGCCGGGATCACGTACATCGACTACAAGGACACCGATCTGCTGCGGAAGTTCCTCTCCGACCGCGGCAAGATCCGCAGCCGCCGCGTCACCCGCGTCACGGCCCAGCAGCAGCGGCAGATCGCCGCGGCGATCAAGAACGCCCGGGAGATGGCGCTCCTTCCCTACTCGACTCGGTGAGAAGCGACCCCTCAGTCCCGCACAAGCATTTTCCTCCGGCGGCACGGAGGCACACGGAATGCACCCCTGGGCGGAGGGGTGCATTCCGTGGAGCAGTCAGTGGTCGTCCCCGTGGCCCTCGGAGCGGCACGCCGGTGACCGTCGTGCACGTAGCCCATGCGGTCACCGCGGGGAACCCCGGCATGCCCACAGCCCTCGCCGTGCGCATGGTCGTGTCCGGGATGTGGCCGGTGTCGCAAGGATGGCGCCCCTTCCCTCATCTCCATGAGGACAGACCACCGTTCATGGGCGACGGCGGATTCCCTCACCGTTCCCGGTGACGGTTTCCGCTGCCGGGTCAGGGAATGCGGCCAACCGATTCCGGTGTGCACGGTCGGCTTTCGCACCGGCCCTCCGGCACCGACCTGCCGTGGCCGACACATCGATCCAGAAGGGGCAACAACCTCGGTGTCGCCGGGGCTGCTCGGTCTGGTGCGTGCGCGGTGCTGACCGCGCGAGCGGCACGGTACGGCGTCGACGCCGCCGGCCGGGGCGCGCGCCCCGTCGCGGAGGGGCACGGACACCCCCACCCGCACGAGGGAGGCCCTCGGGTGGCGTGGCTGCTCGTGCTGCCCGCCGCCGCCCTGCTCCTCTTCCCGCCACCCGCGCCCGGTTCGTACAGCGCCGCTCGCGACGGGGCCGGACGGCCACGACCGTCGTACGGGTCGCGGAGCCGCCGGACCCGTACGAAGAACGCTGACAGGGTCGGCGGACGGCGCACGCGGAGGTGCGTGCGCCTGGCAGGCTACCGGGTATGACAGCGCCTGAGGTGTCACCCGCTCCCGTGATCGCACAACTCAGCAGGCCCCGTGACGCCACCGCGGCCGTCCGGCGGGACCTCACCGCGTGCTGGACGGCAGTCGTCAACGCAGGAGGGGCCGTCGTCCCCATGGACTGCCCGCTCCCGCCGGTGACCGAGGCGGCGCTCCGGCCGGCGGTCGGGCGAATCACCCGTGGACTGTCCCCCGAGCACAGCAGGCTCCTCCTGGCGACCGTGGACGGCGCGCTCGCGGGCTGGCTGCTGCTTCGCCGCGAGCCGCATCCTCTCGTGGCGCACTGCGGCGTGGTGAACCATGTCCAGACACATGTGCGCTTCCGTGGCATGGGTGTCAGCACCGCGCTGATGCGGCACGCCCAGCGCGTGGGGCGCGACGAGATGGGGCTGGAGCGGCTGCAGCTCGCCGTACGGTCCGGTCTGGGGCTGGAGGAGTTCTACCGCAAGGCGGGCTGGACGGAGGTCGGCAGGTGGCCGGGCGCGCTGCGGGTGGCGCCCGGTGACGACCGGGACGAGATCCTGATGAGTCTGGCTCTGTGAAACGCCCTGGCCTCCCCGTTCTCCGCAACGCTCCCCAGCGGCTTTCTCCGCTGCCGGCCTCAGGTCCTGACGGGAGCGGGGAGTCCGCGCGTGTCGTCCATGACCGCCACCAGGACGGTGCTGTCGCCGAACTGCCAGACCGGCGCGGCGTGGGCGAAGCCGGCCCGGCGCAGCAGTTCGGCGTGGCGGCTCACCGTGACCCGCTCGTCGCCGCCGTTCCCGGCATGGACGGCCTGGCGCCGTCCGCGTTCGTCGAGCAGATCGGCCAGTTCGGGGTCGCGGGCCGCGGCGTCCCACCAGGACCGCCAGTCCTCCGGGGCACGGCCGCCCGTGCGCTCCGCCCTGCGCCGGCCCACATGGGCGGTGAGGCCCGCACACGGTGCCGCGTCCGGCGGGAAGTGGTCTCCGTTGACGAGGACGCCGCCGGGGCGGAGCAGGGACGCGAGGGAGCGGTAGGTGCGCAGCAGCGCCGGCTCGGGCAGGTAGTGCAGCGCGGTCGTCGAGACGGCAGCGTCCAGGGGGCGTTC